>JBJTXX010000287.1:0-37919 GCA_046082485.1 Actinomycetota bacterium | reverse complement strand
CGGGAACCGCGACGCCGCGCCCGTGCTCGGCGCGGCGTGGGCCGGAACGTTCCTCGCCCGAACGGTCTGATTCGTGATCGACCGTTCACGCACGAAGGAGAACATCGCCGGCCTTGTCATCGAGGCGGCGATCGCGCTGCTCCTGCTGCTGCCCTGAGGCGTCGTCGTTCGTCAGGTCGAAGCCGACATTCGGCGAGGTCGACGGACCAGTTCGCCGCCGCAGTTGCCGACGACTGCTCGAACACCTTGTTGGACGAGCCGACAGCCGGCCTCGACGAACCGAGACGTGAGATCGGTCTTCGGGTCGTAGATCAGGTCTTCCATCGTTGCTCCACGCACGACTTCGTAGAGCACGGGATGGTCGAAGGTGCGTGCGTTGCCCGGCGTACCGGGCGGATACGGGATGAGACAGTCCATCACGATGATGCCGACAGGCACCCCGTAGATGTCCTGGCCGGGAAATGCTCGATAGGTGGTCACGGTCGCCTCCTAGGTCAGCGTGTCGATAGTGGTTGGAGGGTTCTGACTGTCGCCGGGTACCACTCGTCGAGCAGTCGGATCGAGACCTTCTCGTCGTCTCGAGCCACTCCGTCGTCGACGAAGGCGAATGCGACCGGCCGTCCAGTCGAGTGATCGATGCCCCCAGACGTCGTCGCGCCGACGAGTCGCTCGTCGCTGCGCAGTGGTTCGTTGCCGCATGGCAGCGACGACGGATCGCCGGTGACATCGACAAGCACGAGCCGGCGACCGGCACGCTCGTCGACGAACGCGTCGTTGACCATCGAGATGGCGGAGGTCAGCTCGGTGCCCCACGCCGGCTGCCGCTGCGACAACCGAATCGCCTCCAGCGTGCGCGCCCCGATGAGCCGACAGTCCGGCAACGCGTCGCGAACATGGAGGAACACGTGACGGAGAAATTCGGACAGCGTGTGGAGCTCCCAGGCAGGAACCCCGAAGGCATCCGTTCGAAGGACGCGGACCGCCGCATAGCCGAGCGAGACGCGCCGCCCGGACCCAACCGCAAACATGACGTCGTCGAAACTCTCGCCCGCCATGTCGGCGATGTCTGCTCTGCTCAACCGCGCAAGCGCGGCAGGCACGTCGGATCCGGAGACGAGGATCGCGCCTTCACGCCCGGTCAGGTTGGCGACCGACACGTCCGCCTCGTTCCTGCTGGCCCTGTGGAACAGATCCAGTAAGGAGCGCTCGGTCGGAGGATCACCATCGATGACGTAGGTCTCCGCGTCCTCACGGAACACGCCGAATTCGGCACGAAGCGTCCCAGTCTCGCTCACTGCGCGGTAGAGACCATGCGATCCGACCTCGGGCGGTTCGGCGGCGACAAGTCGCTTGAGGACGTCGCTTGCGTTGGCGCCGACGACTCGGAGCTTGGCTCGATGACTGATATCGACGATCACCGTGGACGCGGTCGCGGCGGCATGCTCGACGGCGACGAAGTCGACGTAGTTCGGTCGGTGGAAGGAGTACTCCTCGCGTACGACGACGCCTGGTGAGGCGAACCAGTTCGGCCGCTCCCAGCCGGCGATCTCGCCGAACACCGCGCCCTGGGCGGCAAGAAGGTCATGGATCGGCGACACCCTCAACGGCCGGCAGGCGGTGAGCTCTTCTCCGGGCTTGGGGATCTTGTAGGTGCGTTCGTACGCTTCTTCGGTCTTGCGGGCACTCCAGTTTCTTGTGGCGTGGTCACCGAAGCGTTGCGGGTCGCACGGCGACATGTCGACGGTGGGCGCGCCGTCGACGATCCACTCGGCGATCTGCCATCCGATGCCGCCGGCGAGTGTGATGCCGAATGGGTTGCCTTCCGCGAGCCAGAAGTTGTCGAGGCCGAACGCGGGTCCGGTGATCGGAAGGTCGTCGGGTGTGTAGGGCTGAGGTCCGTTGACCACGTTGCGAATGCCGTACGAGTCGAGAAGGGGCACCCGTTCGATTGCCTTGCCGAGATACGGCAGCAGCTTGTCGAGCTCGTCCGGAAACAACTGCATGCCGAAGGTGGACGGCACACCGCCGGTGAACACGCATTCGCCGCGGCCCTCATAGCAACCCATGACGAACGCGTCGCCCTCTTGACGGACGTAGAACATCTCCTCCGGATCTCGCATCACCGGAAGCTCGGGCAGACCTTCGACGCGACGCTGGGCGAGTTCGGCGACCGGGCCCGTGACGATGAACTCGTGCTTCACCGACATCGACGGTGACGGGAGACCGAGCATCCGCGCGGTCTGCATCGCGTAGTTGCCGGTGCAACTGACAACGTGCTCGCAGTCGATGTCGCCTGCCGATGTGTGCACGATCCAACCGCCCGAGCGCTCCGTGAACCCGAGCACCTCGGTGTTGCGAAGAATGGTCGCGCCCATCGCGCGGGCGCCGATCGCGAACGACTGCGTGAGGTCGGCGGGCGCGATATGACCGTCAAGGGGATTGAGCAGACCGCCCAGCAAGCCGTCCAAGCTCATGAACGGCCACACCGCCTGAACCTGCTCAGGAGAGAGCAGGTGTGCTTCGACTCCGGTGCACTCAGCGATGCCGAGGTAGCGGCGGAACTCTTCGAGACGATCCGAGTGGGTGGCGATCCGCAGATTGCCGACGCGGTGATATCCCGGCGGTTGGCCGGTCAAGTCCTCGAGTTCGGCGTACAGCTGTGCCCCGTAGTGGTTGAGGGCGCTGATGGTCGGGTTGGTCGTGTACTCGATGACGTGTCCGGCGGCGTGCCACGTCGATCCGGCTGTCAGCTCGGACCGCTCGCACAAGGTGATGTCGGTCCATCCCTTGCGTGCAAGGTGCCACAGCACGCTGCAGCCGATGACGCCGCCGCCGACGACGACCACTCGCGCGGATCTGGCCATCAGCTCTGCTGTTCCTCGAACTCACTGACGACTGCGGCGGCGGCTCGGAACGCCTCGAGCGCCGTTGGCACTCCTAGGTACACGGACATGTGCAGGATCGCTTCGCGCAACTCGTCCCTCGTCCATCCGTTGCGCAACGCGCCGCGGGTGTGGGTCTTGAACTCGTTCCACTTGTTGCCGGCAGCGAGTGCGGTGAGTGTGATGATGCTGCGAGTGGCTGGTTCCAGACCTGGACGTGCCCAGACCGCACCCCAGCAGTTCTCGTTGAGGAAGTCCTGCAGTGGGCGGGTGAAGTCGTCGGCGTTGTTGATCGCATTGTCGACGTATTCGGCGCCGAGCACTTGCTTGCGGACTTCGAGGCCGCGCGCCGCGCGCTCCGCCAGATCGGCGCCGTTTCCGTTGGATGTGTCAGCGGCCACCGACACCACCGAGGACACGGACGACGGTCGTCTTCAGCGCGCTGTACTCGGCCAACGCCGCCAGGCCCTTCTCTCGGCCGAAGCCGCTGTTGCGGATGCCGCCGAACGGCAGGTTGACGCCCGAACCGAGGCTCCAGTTGTTCACGTAGACCTGTCCGGCGCGCAGCTGCCCGGCGACGCGGAACGCACGGTCGATGTCCTGTGTCCACACCGCCGCGGCGAGGTCGTACGCGGTGCCGTTCGCCAACCGGATCGCCTCCTCTTCGCCGTCGAAGGTCGTCACGGTCAACACTGGTCCGAAGATCTCTTCCTGTGCGACGCGGCTGTCGCCTGCGGTCTCGAAGATGGTTGGTTGGACGAAGTAGCCGTCTCGCAGATGGTCGGGGCGGCTACCGCCGGTCACCAGTCGCGCGCCTTCCGTACGACCGAGTTCGATGTAGCCGGTGACGCGTTCGTACTGTTCGGACGACACCAACGAGGCGAGGTCCTTGTCGTCGAGCCCGGGTGCGATGTCGAGACCGCGGAAGTCCTCGGCGAGAGCGTCCACGAGATCGCTCTGCGCTTTGCGGGCAACGAGCACGCGACTCTGCGCGTTGCAGGTTTGCCCGTTGTTCCACAGCAACGCCGTGCGCAGCTTGGGCACAATCGCTTCGATCGATACGTCGTCGAACACAACGCTCGGCGACTTGCCGCCGAGTTCGAGCATGACGGGACGCATGTGGTCGGCGCTGGCGTGCATGATCAGCTTGCCGACTTCTCTCGACCCGGTGAAGGACATGTGGTCGACGCGAGGGTGATCGGCGAGCGCGGCGCCGGCTTCTTCGCCCAGGCCGGGAACGACGTTCAGGACGCCGTCGGGCAACCCGGCCTCGGTGGCCAGCATCGCTGCACGAACCGAACTGAGAGAGGTCAACTCGGACGGCTTGAGTACTGCGGCGTTGCCCATCGCGAGCGCCGGTGCGATCGTTCGCGCGAGCAGCATCACCGGGTAGTTCCAAGGCGTGATGTGTCCCGTGACGCCGTGAGGGATCCGGTCCGTCAACCCGAAGCCGCCAGGAAGCGGGATCTTGTCGTTGTAGAACTTGTCGACCGACTCGCCGTAGAAGCGGAAGTAGGCGACCGCGGTTTGGACGTCGTCGATCGCTTCGTACAGCGGCTTGCCGACGTCGCGGCTCTCGATCTCGGCGAACTCGCGCTCGTGACTGCTGATCAGGTCGGCCAGCCGCATCAGCACCTTGCCCCGTTCGGCCGGTCCGATCGCGTCCCAGCCGGGTTGTGCCGCGGCTGCTGCGTTCACGGCGGCGTCGATGTCGTCGCGCGTGCCTCGGGCGACCCGTGCAAACGGCTCCGCCGTCGCCGAATCGATCGAATCGAGCCATTGTCCGCCCGCTGGATCGGTTTGCTGTCCGTTGATGTAGATCGGTGCGCTGAGTTGAGGGTCGATGGTTGCCGACATGACGGTGTGCTCCTTGGTGTGGCGATGGTCAGCTGAGTGCTTGGACAGCGCGGCGCAGGGCATCGGCAGCCGCGGTGATGTCGGCCGATGAGTGGACGGTCGAGAGGTACATACGCGCTCCGAGGTTGACGAACGCGCCGGCGCGGATCATCTCGGTCTCCAGTTGCTTGCGGGCCGCGGCGTCGGCGTTGCGATGAACGAGTGCAGAGTGTGGGTCACCGGAGCCGACCGTCACGCCGACCAGTGCGCCGTCGCCGGTGATCATGATCGGCTTGGGTGACGCCGCCGCGGCATCGCGCAATGCTGCGCGCAGTTGGTCGCCGCGTTGTTCGAGGTTTGCGTAGGCGTCAGTGCGGCGGATGACGTCGAGGGTCGCAAGTCCGGCTGCCGCGGCGAGAGGGTTGCCGTTGAGTGTCGAGCTGAAGAAGATGGCGTTGCTGCTCGCGTTGCCGGGATCGCTGAGATGGAGGATGTCGCGTCGACCGGCGACGGCTCCGAGTGGCAACCCGCCACCGATGATCTTTCCGTAGCAACCGAGGTCGGGCGTAACTCCGTAGCGGGCCTGTGCGCCTCCCCATCCGAGCCGGAATCCGGTCACGACTTCATCGAAGATGAGCACGATCCCGTGGTCGGTCGCCATCTCACGTAGCGCAGCCAGGAAGCCGGGGGCCGGCGGTATCGCGCGCTGGAAGGGCTCGACGATGATCGCGGCAAGGTCGTCGTGATGGCGCTCCACGAGTTCGCGCGTTCCGGCTTCGTCGTTGAACTCGCCCGTGATCACCGTGTCCGTGACCGCCGAAGGAATTCCCGAGAACTGCGCAGCGACGCCATAGTCGTGGTGCCCGTGGTAGGAGCCACGAAAGCGAAGGATGTTCTTTCGGCCGGTCGCCGCACGCGCCAGGCGAAGCGCCTGAAATGTCGCTTCTGCACCGGTGCTGGTGAACTTGATCTGCTCGGCGCAGGGGATTGCTTCGACGAGCACCTCCGCCAGGCGAATCGCCGGCTCGTTCATCGTGTAGTAGTGCGTGCCGGCCTGCAGCTGGCGAAGCATCGCCTCGTTCACGTCGGGGTGAAGGTGGCCGAGGACGAGCGCGCCCGAGCCCAGCACGTAGTCCACGTAGCGCTTGCCGTCGTGGTCGGTGATGGAAGTTCCCGACGCCTCGCGGACGACGAACGCGACGTCTGAAGGCATTGCGAAGCTCGCCAGCACGCCGCCCGGCATGACAGCTCGCGCTCGCTCGAGCCATGCCGCGTTGGAGTCGTCGACGACCGAAGGTTTGGCCGGAGGGCGATGCATTGTCGTGCTCACGGGGCTGACCATAAGCCCAAAGTGGTACGGTGTGAAGCACCACTCTTGACAAAAATGAAGGAACCAATTGTGGATGACCTGGCTGAACTGGACCGATCGTCCACCGAGCCCTTGCACCGCCAGTTGTATGTCCGCCTCCGGACGTCGATCCTCAACGGACGACTCCCGCCGGGCTCCCGCTTGCCGGCGACGCGTGCACTGCAGGAACAGTTGGGTGTCGGACGCAACACGATCATCTCGGCATACACACAACTCCACGCCGAGGGATATCTCGAGGCGACCCACGGATCGGGCACGTTCGTCGCCCGATCGTTACCGGACGACTTGATCTCGATCGGCCGTAGCGCGCCGCGCACACGAACACCGGCGCGCCCGAGACTCCTGTCGAAGCGCGGACAACTACTTGCCGGCTCCCCCGCCATGCCGAGCTTCGATTGGCGCAAACCCCGACCCTTCTATCCAGGCGTGCCGGCGTACGACCACTTCCCGATGCGCGTGTGGCGCACGCTGTCGAACCAGTACTGGCGCCAGCCGACGTCTGATCTGCTCGGCTACGGCACCCCACACGGCTACAGACCACTGCGGGTCGCGATCGCCGAACATCTCAACTCCGTCCGCGGCGTCAACTGCGAGCCCGATCAAGTGATCATCGTGTCCGGGTCCCAGCAAGCGCTCGATCTCGCCTTCCGGGTGCTACTCGATCCGGACGACGAGGTGTGGATCGAGAACCCGGCGTATCCGGGCGCGCGTAGTGCTCTCGTTGCGGCCGGCGCGCGGCTCGTTCCCGTGCCGGTCGACAGCGACGGCCTCGACGTGTCAGTCGGGTTGCGTGAGAGCCCGAACGCGCGCATGGCCTACGTGACGCCGTCGCATCAGTACCCACTGGGAGCGACAATGAGCGTTGCTCGTCGAATGCAGTTGCTGCGATGGGCGGATCAGCGCGACGCGTGGATCATCGAAGACGACTACGACAGTGAGTTCCGATATTCGGGTCGGCTCCTTCCGACCTTGCAAGGCCTCGACACGACGGGCCGAACCATCTACGTCGGCACGTTCAGCAAGGTGATGTTTCCGTCGCTTCGATTGGGATACGTCGTGGTGCCGACCGAGCTCGTCGACGGCTTTCTCGCGGCGCGCGCGGTGACCGATCGGCACCCACCCACGGTCGAACAGGCCGTGCTCGCCGAGTTCATTTCCGCTGGGCACTTCCTTCGGCACGTCCGCCGGATGCGCAAGCTGTACGCACAACGGCAAGTGGCACTCCTTACTGCACTCGACGACACGTGTGGGGACCTGCTCACGGTCGGACCCGACGATGCAGGCATGCATCTGATCGGTTGGCTTCCGGAAGGCGTCAGCGATTCCCTGCTCGCGGCTCGAAGCGCGGAGCGCGGAGTTTCGACGCCGCCCCTGTCCCACTACTACAACCGCGGCGACGCCGCCCGAGCCGGAGTGATCCTCGGATACACCGGCTTCGACGAAGCCCAACTGAGGTCCGCAGCTCGACATTTCAGCGAGGCGCTTCGATCTTGCCTGTGAACTCGTCCCTCGGTCGAGAGCGTGCCTCAGCGACTCGAACGGTCGCCGTGGTCGGCGGGCAGATAGGCATTGAAGCGCACGCCGGGTGCGCTGACGGCTTGCCAGTTGCTCATGGTGAAGGTGAGCGGCCCGCGAGGATGGTTCACCTCCAGGATGTCGGTGTCCGCACGCCGCACATCGCGCCGATCCCAGAGATCTTTGAACTGCGTGCTGTGGGCGCGCAGCGAATCGACGAGGTCGATGGCAACGGGGTCGCTGAGGTAGGCGTCGGAGCGGCCGCGGAAGGTTCGCACGACGCGCGCGGCGTAGTCGTCGCGGTCGACGAGTCGTTCGGCGAAGCCGGTCTCTTCGAACAGCAGCAGGAGCAGATTGCGTCGTTCCGCGGGCCAGGCGCCGTAGTCACCGAAGATCTCGATCGCGTGGGAATTCCAGGCGACCACGTTGGTGAGCGCGTCGGTGCAGTACGCCGGAACGGAGACCACGTCGACCAGTGACTGCAAGATTCCTGGGTCGAAGTCAACTGTGCGCGTTGGGGACGGGCTCGTGTGGCCGGCGAGGCGAAAGAGGTAGGCGCGATCGACATCGTCGAGGCACAGTGCATCGGCGAGCGCGCCAATGACTGCTTTCGATGGATTGACCGGACGTGCTTGTTCGAGGTTGGTGTACCAGGCTGCGCTGACGGATGCCCGCTCGGCGACGTCCTCTCGGCGAAGGCCTGGCGTGCGTCGGCGCCGACGGCTCGGCAGTCCGAGTTCCTCGGGATCGAGTCGGCCGCGTCGATCGCGTAGGAAGTCGGCCAGTTCACGTAGGCGGCGCGTGTCGTGCTGGTCGGATTCCTGAGTGAGACTCATAGTCCTACGATAATTGCCGTCTGGTCCGGGGATTGTGGCCTGGACATCATGCGACGGTGGCGCATCGACAGCCCCCTCTGGCAGCTGACGTTGTCGTCGTCGGCAGTGGAATCACCGGCGCCGCGACCGCAGCGGCCGTCGCTTCTCGCGGCCTGTCGGTCGTGGTGCTCGACAAGGAGGCCGGTCCGGCGCGAGAGGGTTCCGGGCGGGCACAAGGTTCGTTGCGGCTGCAGGGCCGTCACGCGAGCGAGTTCCCGTTGGCCGTCGAGGCGCTGGGCCTGTGGAACCGCGCCGCGGCCGACGATCCAGCGATCGACATCGAGTTGAGAGTCGGCGGCAATCTGTACTTCTGCACCCTCGAGAAGGAACGGCCGGTCCTCGACAAGCTGATCGAGGAGGCGCATGCCTGCGGGTTGAACTCGGTCGAGTACCTCGATGCTGATCGGACTCGTGAGGTCGTTCCCGCGGCGACCGGTGACTTCCTTGGCGCGATGTGGAGTCCGGTGGATGCGCAATGTCAACCGGACAAGGGCACCGGATTGTTCGTCGCCCGTGCCGAGCGAGCCGGCGCTTCGTTCGCATATGGCATCCGCGCAACGCGTCTCGTCGAACGCGGTGGAGTGATCGTCGGCGTCGACACGACAGCCGGACGCATCGATGCTGGGGCGGTCGTGGTCGGCGCCGGGATATGGACCGCACACATTCTCGCGACCGTCGGTTTGCGGCTGCCGATCATGCCGGTCTGCCTCACTGAACTCGAGACACAACCGGTGGAGCATCTGTTCGGACCGAGCATCCGTGCATTCGGGTTCGGTGCCCGCCAGCGACCGAGTGGCGAGATGGTCGTGAGCGGCGGCCTCAATGCCCGCTTGACCCGACGGTTCTCGCTGTACGACTGCAACGGCCTGCGGTACTGGCTGCCTCGCGCCAGGACGTTCCGCAAGAACCTGCGACTACGCCCGGACGGCCGACAGATCCTGCGCGAAGTCCGCCGCCTCGAGACGGTCCATCCCGCTCTGATCCCCGACCCGAGCCTCGAACCGCGACCCGATCGAGCATCGGTCGACGCAGCGCTGACTCGCCTGTCCACGGTGATTCCTGCAGCGAAGTCGGCGACTGCGGTCCGCTACTGGGGTGGCATGGTCGACATGACACCGGACGGTTTGCCGCTCATCGACGGCCACACCGGCGTCCGCGGCCTCACCGTGATCGCCGGGCTGTGCGGCCACGGACTTGCGCTCGGTCCGGTGCTCGGTGAGATCGCCGCCGATCTGGCACTCGACGGAACGACGCACCGTCCGATTGACAGCTTTCGCCTCGGCCGCTTCTCAGGAGCGGTCCCGACCCCGGAGATGATGATCTGAGATGAGAACTGATGTGGCTGTCATCGGCGGTGGAGCGATCGGCGCGTTCGTCGCCTACTTCCTCCGCCAACTCGATCCGACCATCGACGTCGCCGTCATCGAACGCGATCCGACCTATGCGCTGGCCTCCACTCCGCGTGCCGCCGGCGGGATCCGCCGATTGTTCTGCCTGCCCGAGAACATCGAGCTGTCGAACTTCAGCATCCCGTTCTTCGACGACTTCGCCGAGACCGTGGCCGTCGACGACGAACCGGCCGACATCGCCCTGAAGAAGAACGGCTACCTGTTCATCGTCTCGCCGAACGAGCTCGAGGTGCTACGCCACAACTACGAACGGCAGCTGTCGATGGGTTGCAACGTCGTCTGGCTCGACCCCGACGCACTCGAGGCCAAGTTCCCATCGATGCGAGTCGACGATCTCGGTGCCGCGGTGCACTCACCCGACGACGGATGGCTCGATCCGCACAGCGTGCTGATGGGTGTGCGTCGCAAGGCCCGAGCTCTCGGCGCAGAATTCATCGCCGGCGACGTCGTCGCCATGCAACGGACACCGAACTCGGTGACCTCCGTCCGTCTGGCCGATGGCGAGATCGTCCACGCCGACCACTTCGTCAACGCTGCGGGCGCGTGGGCCAAGGACATCTGCGCGATGGTCGACGTCGACGTTCCGATCGAACCAATGCGGAGATTCGAGCACTACTGGGAGTCGCAAGAAGCGATCGAACCACTCCCCTACATCAAAGACCCCGACCGACTCGCGTTCCGGCCGGAAGGTCGCGGCTACTCCGGTGGTGTCCCGACACTTGCCGAACCTCGCGGCTACAACTTCGACATCGACCCGAACTACTTCGAGACCGTCGTCTGGCCGGCGCTCGCCCATCGATTCCCCAAGTTCGACAAGGTCCGCTGCACCAGCACGATCTCCGGCCTCTACGACCAGAACGACTTCGACGGCAACGTCATCATCGGGCCGGGCGCCGACGGGCTCCACAACTTCCACATGCTCGCCGGCTTCTCCGGCCATGGCCTGATGCACGCCCCAGGCTGCGGTCGAGCGATGGCCGAACTGATCGTCCACGGCAACTACACAACCATCGACCTCACCCGCTTCGGATGGCAACGACTCATCGACGGCACCCCCGTGCGCGAGGCCGGAATCATCTGATGAACGACCCCTACGACTACATCGTCGTCGGCGCCGGCTCCGCAGGATGCATCGTCGCCACCCGCCTCACCGAGGACCCGGACACCCGCGTCCTCCTCGTCGAAGCCGGAGGCACCGACCGCCGGCTGATCATTGCGATGCCCGGCGCCCTGCCGTTCGTCTACCAGAGCAAGAAGATCGGCTGGGGCTACCAATCCGGCCCCGAACCACACCTCGACGGACGCACCATCGACGAGAAGCAAGGCAAGGTCATCGGCGGCACCTCGTCCATCAACGCGATGATCTTCAACCGCGGCAACCCGATGGACTACGACGGCTGGGCCGAGATGGGCCTGCCCGAATGGGACTACGCCCACTGCCTGCCGTACTTCCGCAAGATGGAGACGTTCGCCGACGGCCCCGATCCATGGCGCGGCGGAGACGGACCGATGAGGATCAGCCGCGCCTCTGCCGAACACAAGCTCTACGACGCCTTCCTGAGCGGCGGCGAACAAGCCGGCTTCGACATCACCCCCGACCACAACGGCTACCGCCAGGAAGGACTGCACGTCGCCCAGACCTTCATACATGACGGCGTCCGCTGGAGCGCGTCGCGCGCCTACCTCCGGCCGGCGATGAAACGTCCCAACCTCACCGTGAGGAAGACGACACTGGTCAGTCGGATCGTGGTCGAGAACGGGCGAGCGATCGGCATTCAGGTCGCGGACGGCGCTACAACGCGCACCGTCACTTGTGAGCGCGAGGTGATCCTCAGCGCGGGAGCGATCAACACACCGCGGTTGCTGATGCTCTCCGGCATCGGTGACCCCGACGCGCTTCGCCAACACGGCATCGCGGTCACAGCAGAAGCACGCGAAGTCGGACGCAATCTCCAGAACCATCCCGGCGTCGACCTTCAGTACGCCACCGATCACGAGCACTCGCTGACCTCACAGCTCGGCATCATCGGCAGGGCGCGGCTCGCCGTCGAATGGGGGCTCCGCCGCAAAGGTCTCGGCACCACGAACTTCTTCGAGACCGGAGCCTTCCTCCGCACTCGAGACGACGTCGCGTTCCCGAACATGCAATTCGAGTTCCTCCCCCTCACCCGCCAACTGCGCCACGGCAAACTGGTTCCGATCCCTGGCTTCCAGTTCTGGATGGACCTCTCCCGACCCGAGAGCCACGGCAGTGTGACACTCCAATCCGCCGATCCAACGGCACCTCCGTCGATCGTCTTCAACCACCTCGCCGAACGACAAGACATCCACGACCTCGTCGACGGCGTACGGCTCACCCGCCGACTCATCCACCAACAGGCCTGGGACCGCTACAGAGGTGCCGAGCTCACACCGGGACCCGACGTCGAGTCGGACGCAGACATCGAAGCGTTCCTCCGCAAGAAGGTCGGCACGTCGTACCACTCATCCAGCACATGCCGGATGGGCTCCGACCCGTCAGCCGTCGTGGACACCGACGCACGCGTCAACGCAGTCCAACGTCTGCGCATCGTCGACGCGTCGATCATGCCCAAGGTCGTCACCGGCAACCTCAACGCCCCCGTGATGATGATGGCCGAGAAACTCGCCGACCGAATCCGGGACGGGCAACCACTCCCCGCCTCCACCGCCGGCTACTACCACGAACCTTGACGACAGCCGTGGGCCCTGACGCCTCAAGACTGGACACCGCGGCACGCGAAAAGGCCGAGCACAAGCCGGCCGCAAACCTCTTCGGGCGCCCTCGCAACGTGTCCGATTTCCGCTTGTGGAGAACTTCTGTGCACACTTGCGCGCTACAACTAAACTTTCAAAGCCATCCGGCTAACTCGCGTGTGCCGTGAGCAGCGCTTATGTGTGCCCGGGACGGGATTCGAACCCGTACGTACGTTCGTACAGGAGGGTTTAAGCCCCCCGTGTCTGCCAGTTCCACCACCCGGGCGCAGGCATCAACCTAGCCACGGTGGGCGGCCGGCGCTCCGAGCCCCACCCATCAGGTCAGTAGGGCTGCCACTCGCGGCCGAACCAGCGTCGAATGCGCGTGCGGCCGAACTGCAGTTTGTCGTCCACCAGCGCGGCACTCGGCCCGTTGAGCGACCCGTGCGGCGACTCGCCGGGGGCGAACACGATGTCGACCTTGGCCACCTCGTGCTCGCCGAACTCGAGGTAACACGCGGCCGCTCCGCTGTACACGGCCTCGGTCTGACGGCCACGGATGGCATCGATGATCCGCTGACCGACCACCACTGCCTGACCCTCGCTGAACACACCGGCCTTGGGTGTTCCCACACTCGTCACGTCGCCCACCGCGTACACGCCGGGGAACCTGGTCTCGAGCGTGTACGGGTCGACGGGAATCCATCCGTCGACGCACATGCCCGACTCGGCCACCACCTGCGGCACCCGATGCTTTGGCACGGCGAGGAACAGGTCGAACGGCATCTCCTCGCCGTCGGCGGTGACGGCCACCTTGCGGTCCGGGTCGATGGAGGCGATCACCGTCTTGGGATGGAAGTCGATACCGCGCTCGGCGAATGCCTTCAGCAGCGCCGCGCTGGCATCGGGCGAGGGCGGGATGGGCGACGGCAGCGGCATCACCAACGACACCTTCGACGTCGCCGACAGGCCTCGCTCGGCGAGCATGTCGTGCACCATCAACGCCGTCTCGCTGGGGGCCGGCGGGCACTTGTACGGCGCCGACGCGACGCCCACGATGACGTGGCCTCCGCCGAACGACTGCAGCACCTCACGGGCGGCGAATGCGCCGGCGTTCGTGTAGAACTCGACAGCGCCCTCGGCCATGCCGGGCGTTGCCGAGGGGTCGACCTCGGCCCCGAGCGCCACCACCATCACGTCGGCCTCGAAGTCACCCGCATCGGTGCTGACACGCCGGGCAGCGGGGTCGATCGAACGGATCGACGTCTGCACGAACCGCACCCCGGGCTTCACGATGTCGGCATAACGGTGGCGCACCGCATCGGCAGTCGTGCGGCCGAACATCACGTCGAGCTTCGAGAACCCGAACACGAAGCCGTCCGATCGGTCGATCAGCGTCACCTCGACGTCGTCACCGAACTCCTCCGACAGAGCGGAGGCGAGTTCCAAGCCTCCGAACCCCGCACCGAGCAGCAACACCTTTATGCCGGACTCCCTTCTCGTTCGACACCGACAGATCGCCTCGAACCCGTGAACCTTGCGAACGACGCAGGGAACGCGAACACCATGAACATCACGGCCCACATCACGAGGGCCGGGTAGACGCTGACCGAGGGTGCCGACGCCCAGACCGAGCTGCTGCACTTCCTCGGCCGCCAGAACTGACCGCACCGGGGCGCCCCGGCCGGCATCAGGCAACCTTACTGCGCGGTGTTCCCGCAGGCGGGGTGGCATCGGCGAACGACGGCACCTCTGCCCCGACCGCCTGCCACAGTTGGGTGCGCAGACGATCGGCAGCGGGCGACTGCAACCGATTCGCCACCACCACACCCTCGATCATGTCGCCCAGCACCGCCGGCCACGGCCGGCCCTTGACCTGCACTGCGACCACCGCACCCTGTGCATGTCGCCGCAGCGAACGTTCGACACCCACGATGCGCGGCGGGCAACGGAAACTGGGCGCCACCAGACCCTGCCGACGCGCCTCACCGGCCAACAGGCGGGCGGCGTGGGCGAACTCGAGCGTGGGCTGGGGCACTGACATGCCGCACATGATGACGAAGGGGTGTCCGAGGGTTTGATGGACACCCCCTGAGTAGTCTCCAGCGCGTGCAGGAACGGCCACTCACCCCCGTCCAGGAACGCAATCTCGAACTGCTGAAGCGAGGCGCCGAACCGTTGGTGTTCCGGCAGGAGTTCGTCGACGACCTGCTGGCGCAGGCGCAGGCGGCGATGGCCGACCTGTCGAAGCGTCTGGGCGGCGACACCTTCTGGGTGAGCAAGAACAAGCTGGCAGGCGTGCACGGCTGTGAGGTGAAGTACCTACTGCCGAGCGACTTCGAGTGGACACCGGCCACGCTGGCCGGCTCGGTGACGCACAAGGCGATCGAACTGGCGTTGAACTGGCGCGGCGAACCGACACCGGCGGCCGCGGTCGACGAGGCTATGGCTCGCATCGCCGACGGCAACGACCACAAGGGCCTGACGGTGTCGGGCATGGCTGACGGCCTGTGGGCCGACCTGCGCAGCCGCGCCGTCGACCGCGTGACGAAGTTCCTGCACGACTTCCCTCCCCTGCCGGCGGCTGCACATCCGGTGCTCGAGGCCACGGCGAAGTGGAAGCCGGCCGGCACCATCGAGCTCACCGGCAAGGTCGACCTGGCGGTCGGCAAACCGGAGGGCCGCGAGAGCAGGGTGCTGATCGTCGACTTCAAGACCGGTGGCCGCTCACCACACCACCGCGACGACCTTCGCTTCTACGCACTCGTGCAGACGCTGCGCCAACAGGTGCCACCCAGGAAGATCGCCAGCTACTACCTCGACTACTCCGAGGGCGATGCAGAAGACGTCACCGAGGGCATGCTGCTGTCGGCGCTCACCCGCACCGTGCACGGCATCGAGCGGCACATCGAACTTCACGTCGAGAAGGCCGAGCCGGTGAAGAAGGTCGGCCCGCCGTGCCGGTGGTGCCCGTTGCGCAACGACTGCGCCGAGGGCAGGGTCTACCTGAACACCGACGGCGACGACATCGAACCCTGACCCGCCCCGACACCCGACCTGCATCCGACAGGGAGACGGGCTCAGCTGATGACGCGAACCTCGTCGCCCTTGCCGAGGAAGTCCCAGATGCGCACGGCGTCGTCGGGCAACACCCGGATGCACCCGCTGGACTCGCCGAAGTACTCCTGGGTGCCAACCGAATCGAGCGGCTGCACCCACTCGCCGTTCGTCAGCTTCGGCACGCTGTGGAATGCCACCCGGGCGCCGGTGAACTTGCCCTTCGTGAAGGCCACGAAGTGCGTCATGGTGCTGAAGTGGCCGCCGAAGTTGCTGCTGGAGTTCATGTCCTTCGCGTACACCGGGTAGGTGCCGGGATCGGGCTGCAGTCGGGCGGTGGTGATGGGGAACGAGTACGAGATGCGTCCGTTCTCGCAGAGCGCACCCCGCTGGTTCAGGCGGTCGACAATGGCGCCGTGTGCGGTGCTGGGGCAGTCGGCGTCGGTGGCGGGCTGACCCGGAACCCAGCCGGCCCAGATGCCCATGGCCTGCGCACTCTTGCGGCCGAAGATGCCATCGACCTCAAGCGCCTGCGCGGTCTGGAACGCACGCACCGCGGCGTCGGTCTGCTCGTCGAACACGGTGTCGGCAGCGGTCATCAGACCCGCCCCGACCAGTCGGTTCTCGAGGCACGCCACGGCATCACCGGCGGCGCCCAGCTTCAGCGTCTCGGTGATCGTGCAATCGGCAGCAACCGCCGCGGTGACGGTGGGAGCCGGCGCAGCCAGCGTGGTTGCCGGTTGCGACATCGGCGTCATCAGCACACCCTCGCCCGTCGTGCTGGCCGGGGCGGTGTCACCGCTGCCGCTGCTGCTGCCGGAATCACCCTTGCCCACCAGCTGGGTCAGGCCCACCAGCACCGCCATCACCGCGAGGAACAGGCCGAGCAGACGGTACGAGCGGGACATACGGCCCGAATCCTACGGGCCGACCGGCTCAGGGTGGGGTCATCAGCGCCAGCGGAATGCCCACCCCGGCGGCGCTACGCACCGTGGCGATGCGACGCCCCGGCTGCACCGCCGGCTTGGGCGGGGTGACCAGTTCGGGGCCCAACCGGTCGCACACCGCATCGAGGTCGTGCACATTCCAGACGAACCCCCAGAACGACGCCGTCGGCGAGGTGACCTGTGCGGTCTCGACCACCTCGATCACCAACTCGCCCATCCGGTGGAAACCCTGCCGCACTGCGCCTGCCTCGCGGATGCGCTTCAGCGGGGCACCGGTGGCGGCCTCGAGGGCCGCACAGGTTCGTTCGAGCGACGATGTCATGACCACCAGGTGATCCCAACCGGCGATGCCCAGCGGGTGCTCGGGAACGGCGGCTCGCGGCGGTGTTGCTGTGTGGGTGGGCAGTCCGTCGATGTCGCCCGCCACCTCCTCCGGGCCGGTGAGGCCCCACGAGATCAAGCCGCCACCACCCGGAACCACGCGATCGTCGGGCACGAACCGCAACGTGATGCCCCCGACCACCGCAACATCATCGAGCACCTGCAGGCCGAGTCGACGCCAGGGTTCGACGGCCGACCGCACCACCAGTTCGGCCACGGACGTCACGCCAGGTGCTCCGTGCCGAGTTGCCAACAGAAGAACGCGAGCACGTCGGCGCCCTCGCGCACCCGCATCGAGGCGGGCTTGCCCACACCGTGACCGGCCCGACCGGCCTGCCACAACAGCACCGGTCGGTCGCCCTGCGACGCCGTTGCCTCGCAGAGCAGGGCGGCCATCTTGCGGGCGTGGCACGGGTCGACACGGGTGTCGCCCTCGGCAGTGGTGAACAGCACGGCCGGGTAGTGCTGCCCCTGCTGCACTCGATGGTAGGGCGAATAGCCCCACAGCCACTCGAACTCGTCGGCCACGTCGGGGTCGCCGTACTCGTCGGTCCAGAGTCGGGCGATGAGGAACTGCGGGAAGCGGATCATGTCGAGCAGTGGCACCGCGCACCACACCGCAGGGGCGAGGTCGGGCCGCTGGGTGATGGCCGCGCCCATCAGCAGTCCGCCGTTGCTGCCACCGTGCACCGCCAGCAGATGACGGCTGGTGTGACCCGTCTGCACCAGCCAGTCGGCGGCCGCGTGGAAGTCGTCGAACACGTGCTGCTTCACCGACCGTCGGCCCGCTTGGTGCCACGCGTCGCCGTACTCGTAGCCGCCCCGCAGTCCGGCCACGGCATAGACACCGCCGGCGGCGCACCACGCAGCGAGATTCGGCATCCACGCCGGCGACATGGCGATCGCGAACCCGCCGTAGCCCGTGAGCACCAACGGCGTCTCGGGCGAGGGCACGATGTCGGCGCGGTGCGCCAGGAACATGGGGATCATCGTGCCGTCGAGCGACGGGTAGAACACCTGCCGCACCGTCAGCGGCGGCAGCACCGAGGGGTCTGCGTGAGCGCCCCACGCCTGCAGATCGCCAGCCTCCAGGCGCTGCAGCGTCACCGGCGCCCCGAACGTGCCGACCGCAACGAACGCGGCGCCCGAGGCACGATCGGCGTCGAGGGCCACCACGCTGGCCGCACCCAGCGACACCGCGCCCACGTGGCTGCCGTCGCGACGGTGCCGTTCGATGCGGTCGACGGCCACCTCGCCCACCACCACCAGCAGTTCGTCGCCCGCCACGGCCACCCTGCCCACGACGGCCGAGGGGTGTTCGGGCACCACGGTGTGCCACTGGGCCGGCGAGTGCAGGTCGGCCCTCACCACTCGCCCGTTCGGTGCGCCGAGGGTGGTGACGCCCACCAGCGAATCTGCGTCGAACTGCAGCGAGGTCTGGGCCTCCTGACCCTCGACCACCACGTGCCAGTCGCCCGTGGAGGTGTCGAGCAGGTGGATGTCGATGCGTGTCCAGCCCACCATCAGGTGCACCAGCACCCACCGGCCGTCGGGCGACGAGCTGACGTCGGGCCAAGCCTGCGCCGTGGGCAGGCGGTCGAACACCACGGGGTCGTCGCCGGGGTCGTCGCCCAGGCGGTGGAAGCGGATGTGCCGGTGGTACTCGTCGCCCTCGGGGTACGCGGCGTACCAGAAGCCACTGCCGTCGGGCAGCCATGCCACGCTGGCCGCACGAGTGTTGGGGATGCGGTCGGCCAGCACCTCACCGGTGGTGGTGCGCATCACGTGCAGCACGCTGTTCTCGGTGCCGCCCTCGCTGAGCCCGTAGGCAATCAGGCCCGCATCGTGTGACGGGTGGAACCAGTCGATGGCCACGGCCCCGTCGGCAGCCAGCAGGGCAGGGTCGAGCAGGGTCCGCGGCGGCGCGGTGTCGTCGGCAGCACTGCGCAGCACCAGCGCGTACTGGTCGGCCCCCTCGCCCCGCTCGAGCACGAAGAGGTGCTCGCCGGCCACCGCCACGTCGAGCACGGTGGGCAGGGCCACGAGCGCGGAAAGGCGCTCGTGCCACCGACCCCAAGTGGGTCGGGCATCGAGCGCCTCGCGGGTTCTGCGGTTGTGAGCGGCAACCCACTGCGCCACCTCTTCGGACTCACCGTCCTCGAGCCAGCGATAGGGGTCGGGCACCTCGACGCCGTGATAGACGTCGGCCTCGCCGCCGCGCCGGGTGGCGGGCGGAGGGGTCAGGGGTGCGTCAGCCACGCCCCATGTTGGGACGCTTGCCGTGGTTGGCCTTGCTACGGCGCATGCGGGCCTTGCGCTTCTTGGTCTTCTTCGACATAGGGGTCACACCCTACCGGCAGGTTCCCCCGCGACCCAACGGAGCAACCGCTCGGCCGGCCAGCTGTTCAGCACCCGGTCGATGGGCACGCCTGCCTGCGCCGCCCTGTCGCACCCCTTCGGCTGCCATTCCAGTTGGCCGGTGCTGTGGGCATCGCTGTCGATCGAGAAGTGACAGCCGGCCTCGACCGCCAACTGCAACAGATCCATCGGCGGGTCGAGGCGTTCGGGTCGGCAGTTGATCTCGACCGCCGTGCGATGGGCGGCGCACGCCTCGAACACCGCTGCCGCGTCGAACGTCGATGGTTCGCGCTTGCCGATCATCCTGCCCGTGCAGTGGCCGAGGATGTCGACGTGCGGGCTGCGCACCGCGGCGAGCATCCGCTGCGTCATCTGCTCGGCAGGCATGCGCAGTTTGTTGTGCACGCTTGCCACCACCACATCGAGTCGGGCCAGCACGTCGTCGCCATGGTCGAGGGCGCCGTCCTCGAGGATGTCGACCTCGATGCCCGTCAGGATGCGGAACGGCGCCAGGCGCTCGTTGAGTTCACGCACCTCCTCGACTTGCGCCGCCAGTCGCTCGGCGCTGAGGCCGTGCGCCACCGTGAGGCGCGGCGAGTGGTCGGTGAGCACCATGTAGTCGTGGCCGAGAGCGAGCGCCGTGCGGGCCATGGCCTCCACACAGGCGCCGCCGTCGCTCCAGCGACTGTGCAGGTGCAGGTCGCCCCGCAACGCGGAGCGGTAGGCCGAACCGAGTTCGCTGATCGGCACCTGCGTGGTGCGTTCGAGTTCGTCGAGGTACGGCATCGGCCCGCCGGCGAGGGCCTGCTCGATCACCTTTGCGCTCGACGAGCCGATGCCGTCGAGGTCGGTGAGCCTGCCGTCGGCGGCCCGACGCGCCACCTCGTCGGGCGCCGTGTTGCGCAGCACGTCGAGGGCCCGCACGAACGCCTTCGCCTTGAACCCCGTGTCGTGCGCACGGTCGAGGCAGTGCACCACTCGCTCCATCGCTTCCACCGGCGTCACGCACCGGAGTGTAGGAGGGCGGGCCGGTAGCCTTGCCCCTCGTCATGGAACGCTTCGGCCTCGTCGGCCTCCCCAACGCGGGCAAGAGCTCGCTGTACAACGCACTCACCGGCGGCGGCGCACTGGCTGCCCCCTACGCCTTCGCCACCAAGGACCCGAACATCGGTGTGGCCAAGGTGCCCGACGACCGGGTCGACCGGCTGGGCGCCATGTCGAAGACTCGCACGCTGGTGCACGCTGCGGTGCAGGTGGTCGACATCGGTGGTCTGGTGGAAGGTGCCTCCAAGGGCGAGGGCCTGGGCAACAAGTTCCTCGCGAACATCCGCGAGGTCGACGCCATCGTGTTCGTGCTGCGCGCCTTCGTCGACGACGACGTGCCCGGCCCCAGCGACCCCATCGAGCACCTCCGCGTCGTCGAGATCGAACTGGCCCTCGCCGATCTCGAGACCGTCGAGAAGCGCCTCACCCAGGCGCAGCGACAGGCCAAGCTCGACAAGGGTGCAGCCGGCGAACTCGAGGCACTGCAGGCCGCGTACGACGCACTCAGCGAGGGCCGCCCCCTGTACCGCGCCGGGCTGAAGGCCGAGTGGCGCGAACAACTGAAGCCCTACTTCCTGCTCACCAACCGCTCTGTGCTGGCCGTGGTGAACGTCGGCGAGAACGAACTCGACCGCATTCCCGAGGTCGAGCAACGTGTGCGCGACGAGTTCCAGTCGGCGGGCGACAACGTCGAGGTGATCGGCATGTGCGTGCAACTCGAGGCCGAGGCCGCCGCCATCACCGACCCGGTCGAACGGGCCGAGATGCTCGAGGGGTTCGGCCTCGGCGAGGGCGCCCTGTTCCGGATGGTTCGCTCGGCGTACCACCTGTTGGGCCTGCGCACCTACTTCACCACCGGCGAGCAGGAGACCCGCGCCTGGACGTTCTATGCGGGCTCCAGCGCACCCGAGTGCGCCGGGCGCATCCACAGCGACTTCCAGCGCGGCTTCATCAAGGCCGAGGTGATCCACTGGGACGAACTGCTCGAGATCGGCTCGTGGACGAAGGCGAAGGAACTCGGCAAGATCCGCATCGAGGGCAAGGACTACCACCCCGCCGACGGCGACGTGAGGGAGTTCCGCTTCAACGTGTAACCGGCGCTTTGCGATCACCGACCCGACCGGTGGCCCGCGCCCCGATGGGCCGAGCCCCGATCGGGCCGGCGGTTCTCCCTCGTCGGTTCACCGCTCCATTCGAGACTCTGCGGCCCCGACGAGTTGTTCGGCCCAGCGGACACAGCCAGCCGCGTCTCTGGCCGAGATGTCGGTGCTCTCGTAGGTGGCCTGGGTCTTGCGATCAAGTGCCCGCTTGAGCGCGGTCGCCAGTCCGGCATCGACCCTGCGCAGCAACTCGACGGCGGACACATGATTGCCATCGTTCGATCGCTCTCCGAGCGCGTGGCATGTGATGGCATCGGCCGCTGCGATGGCAGCATGAATGGCATTGGTGGCAACTACGTCCGGGGCGTCGAGCATTCTCGCCGCCGCAATGAACTGCCGCGCGTCGACCAGTCGTTGCCGGGCCTGCTGGCCGTCGCACGGCTTCCGAGAGCCCTTCGACCGACTCACTTCGCCCAACCCGACGGATCGGCCGCGTGTCCGGCAAGGACGATGCCATCGATTCGGATCCGATCGACGAGTGGGTTCTTCGAAACAACGAGGTCGAGCCAGGACTTCCGCGTGTGCTCGACGACCTGGAGGTCGTTGCCCGTCCAGACGCGGACATCGGTCTGCAACTGTGCCATCCGTTCGTGCAGGTCCTGCGACTCCAGGTCCTCGGCGACGATGAGCAGATCCACGTCGGAGTCCCTTTGGGATTCGCCACGGGCGACCGAACCGAACAGGCATGCGCCGAGCAGGTCGGGCCACGCGGCGAGCCGCTCCCGGAGGCGGCGGATCAGTTCACCGCGCAGTCCGGCCAGCGCGATGATCGGGCCTGAGGCAAGGTGACCACGGTTCAGCGACACCATCGACGACCGCCCAGCGACGGTCTCGTTCACCAGGCCGCTGCGGATCATCTCTTCGATGACCGCACTGGCGTTGCCGGGTGCGACGCCAGCGGCGGCCGCCAACTGACGTCTGGTGACAGGCTGTTCGAGGCGTGCGAGGGTCTGCAGCAGGGCGCCCCGAACCGACGGAACGACGTCGAGGACGGGCGAACCGAGATCCATGGGGCAGAACCTACCCGTCAATGATCCGAATTGCGATCATGTGATCTGAATTTCGATCACATGATCACGCGTCATCGGGCGATTCAGGGGGCGGTGGTCGGTTGAACCAGCACGGTGGCCGCCACGTCGGTGGCCGATCGGGCTATGCGCAACTCGTGGCGGGCGGTCGAGTGCGACCACGCCCCGGCGGCCGCGTCCCACCGCCGGTAGGCGTCGGGGTGCAGGTCGATCACCACATTGCGTCGGGCACCGCAGGGCACCTCGACCCGGGCGAACCCCACCAGACGCTGGTCGGGCTCGTCGGGCGGCAAGCCCTGCCGGTCGAGGCAGTGCGCGTACACCTGCAGCACCTCGACTGCGTCGCGGTCCCCCTCGTTGAACAGTTCCACCAGCACCCGGTGGGCCGAGGGAGCCGACACCTCGCCCACGCCGGCACACCCGTAACCCAACCCGAAACCGAACGGGAACAGCGGGGCGCGCCCCACGGTGCTGTACCAATGGTGACCCACCAACCGACCCTCGAGGTAGCGGGCCACCCCGTTGCGTCCGGGGTGGTGTTCGAACGCCGGCGTGTCCTCCATGCGCGCCGGGAAGGTGACCGGCAGTCGACCCTGCGGCTCGACATCGCCCGTCAGCACGTCGACGAGTGCATCGCCCATCTCCTGCCCGGGGAACCACGCCATCACCACCGAGTCCACGTCGTCGAGCCACGGCATCGACACGGGCGAACCGGCGTTCACCACCACCACAGTGGCCGGGCTGACCTCGGCCACCCTGCGGATCAGTTCGTCCTGCAGGCCGGGCAACGACATGTCGTCACGGTCCCAGCCCTCGCTCTCCCAGTCGTCGTTCGTGCCCACGACCAGCACCACCAGATCAGCGGTGGCGGCCAGGTCGACCGCCTGGCCCAAGAGATCGCCCACCACCGGTGGCGCAGCGTGCAGGTTCAGGCCGGGAAGGGTGGGCTGCCCCTCGCCGTGGCGCATCTCGGCCACCAGCGCCACCGGCACCCCGGACTGCAGCGGCACCTGCACCACGGCCTCCGCCTTGCCGAGACCGAAGAAGCTTCCGCCGGCAGGGGCATCGACGTTGTCAAGCACCATCGTGCCGTCGACGAACAGACGCACGGGCGCCACCGACTCCACCCCGAACCGCCACAGCCCGTCGGCGTCGGGCACGAACTGCGCACGCAGACGCGCCCCGAAGCGCGGCAGCACCCCCTTGCGCCCCACCGGGTCGCTGGTCCAGAGGATGCGGGTGGTGGTGACGTCGCGGGTGACCGCCGGAACGGCATCCGTTTCATCGAGCTCGGCGACGTCGGCGAAGTAGTCGATCGTCGCGTCGCGCAGCCACTCGGGACGCACCTCGGGCAGACGACGGCTGATGTCGCACCCCGGCGCGTGCACCACCTCCACGCCGTGAACCGCCAGGCGCTGGCGCAGCGCCGAGAGCGGGTGACTGGTCCGCGTGGGGGTGACGTGCGCGCTGCCGCCCCCCATGATCTCGCCCCGCAGGGCATTGGGGCCGATGACGGCCACGCGACGCAGGCCCTCGGGCACCAGGGGCAGCACGTTCTGCCGATTACGCAGCAACACCATCCCCTGCGCTGCGGCGCGCCGTGTCAGCGCGAGATCGGCAGCATCGTCGCGAGCGGTCTCGGGCCCCGGCCCCTCCGCGAACAGGGCCCCGGTGCGGGCCATGGTCTCCAGCACCTGACCCGCCCTCGCACGCACCTGTTCCCGGCTCACCTCGCCGCGCTCCAGCGCATCGAGCAGCAGTCGGCCGCGGTGGCGCGTCGGCCCGGGCATCTCCAGATCGAGACCGGCAGCAATGCCCTCCACCGTGCTGTGCAAGCCGGACCAGTCACTGATGACGAGTCCGTCGAATCCCCACTCTCCACGCAGCACGTCGGCGATCAGCGGACTGTCGGCGGCCCACGGGCCGTTGATGCGGTTGTACGCCGTCATCACCGACATAACGCCCACCTCGCGCACCGCCGCCTCGAACGGCAACAGGTACAGCTCGCGCAGCGTGCGCTCGTCGATCTGCGAGTCGATGCTGTTGCGCTCGAACTCGGTGTCGTTGCCCACGAAGTGCTTGATGCAACTGGCAACGCCTTCCGACTGCACGCCGCGTACGTAGGCAACGGCAAGCCGCGACGTCAGGAACGCATCCTCGCTCATGCACTCGAAGTTGCGGCCACCCACGGGCGTGCGGTGCAGGTTCACCGTTGGCGCCAGCAGCACGCTGGCACCCTTCGCCAGTGTCTCGCGCCCCAGCAGCGCCCCGACCCGCTGCACGAGGTCGGTGTCCCACGTCGCGGCCAGCAGGGTGCTGCACGGCACGTTGATGCTGGCCGGGCCGTCCATCCGGCTGCCCCTCGCCCCCACCGGACCGTCGGTGACACGCATCGCCGGAATGCCGAGGCGGGCGATGGCCTTGGTGTGCCAGAAGTTGTGGCCGGCCGTCAGGCCCACCAGTTCATCGTCGGTGGCAGCGTCGAGCAACCGTTCGACCTCCGGGTGGAACGTCATCGCGCGCCTCCCGTCGCGTGTGCACCGGCGAGCGGCCCGCCATCAGCAAACGCCAGTGCCTCGAACCGTTGCCCCAACAACGCGTACCCCTCCGGTGACGGATGCAGGCGGTCGTGCAGCAGCTGCTCGTCGGCGGCCCCGAACAACTCGAGGCCGTCGACATGGTGCAGGTGCTCGTCACCGGCTGCGCGCCGTGCGGCCACGATCGCGGCAAGCATCTCGCGGATGCGCTGCAACGTCAGCCCGAACGGCCGGGCCTCGGGCGGGGCATCGACGACGCGGAACCCACCGCTGTGGCGAGGCACCGTCGGCCCCACGTGGTCCTCCACCAACGGGCAGAAGATGGGCGACGCGACCAACAGCGGCGCGTGCGCATGGCCGTCGCGCACGTGATCGAGCAGGCCGTGCACCGCCGGGCCGAAGGTGCGTTCGGTCATCGAGTTGGCATTCACCAGGTTGATGCCCAGTTTCAGGCTGATCACATCTGCCGGCGTGTCGCGGATGACCCGGCCCATGAACGGGTCGAGTTGGCACTGACCGGCGAGCCCGAAGTTCGTGAGCTCCAGCCCCTGCCGGCGCGCCACCTGGGCGGGCCACGCGTCGAACGGCCGGTCGACGTCCATGCAGTGGCTGATCGACGAGCCGTAGTGCGTCCAGCGCGGACGGCGGGCCGCCGACGGTGCCACGACGGCATCGGCCGCCACCCTCAACGACTGCAGTTCGACCGACGCGTTCGTGGGCAGCCAGATCTCGATGTGCCGCAGGTGGGTTCCCAGCCCCTCCCAGCGCAGCACCACCGGCCCGCCCTCCTCGAACGTGATGCCCGCAGGCCCTGCCACACGGTCGACGTGCACGTAGGTGCCGCCGCGGGCCACCACGTCGGGCTGCAGTTCACCGTCCACCAGCATCTGGAAGACCGGTTCGCGCAACGGTTCGGTGACCGTGTGGATGGTGCGCGGATGACACGTCAGCTCCACCACCGGCGAGTCGGTTGCCAGCACCACGCGCACCCCGGCGGTCATGGTGACCATGGTGTTCATGAAGATGTCGGGCAGTTGGGCCCTCGTCCACGCCGGCAACCGCCGGGGCAGCAGGCCATCGGGCGTACGATCCAACTCGAACGCCCCGCGCACTTCCACCGGGCCGCCTTCGAAGGGAACCTCTCGCAACGTCATGCGCCCGAACGTACTCCTCATCACGCTCGACCAGTTCCGTGGGGACACGCTGTCGTGCGCCGGCCACCCGGTGGTGCGCACACCGAACCTGGATGCCCTTGCGGCCCAGGGTGTGCGCTTCGCCCGCCACTACGCGCAGGCGGCGCCCTGTGCGCCGGGCCGCGCCGCGCTCTACACCGGCACGTACCAGATGAACAACCGGGTCGTCGCCAACGGCACCCCCCTCGACCATCGCTTCGACAACGTCGCCCGTCTGGGCATTCGCGCCGGTTACCACCCCGTGATGTTCGGGTACACCGACGTGGGCGCCGACCCGCGACAGATCACCGACCCCACCGACCCGCGCCAGTTCACCTACGAGGGGGTGCTGCCGGGCTTCGAGGAACTGCTGAACCTCGACGAGCACCAGGCGCCGTGGCTGCAGCACCTTCGGTCGCTCGGCTACGACGTGACCAACGCCGACGAGATGCTGTCGACCGAGAGCACCCGACCCGCCGAGCACTCGGTCACCACGTTCCTGACCGACACGTTCCTCGGCTGGCTCGACGGGCTGGACGCGCCGTGGTTCGCCCACACGTCGTTCATCCGGCCCCACCCGCCGTACGACGCTGCGGGCCACTACGCCACCATGTACGACGACGTCGACATACCGGGTCCGCTGCCCATCCCCGACGAGCGCCACTTCCTGCACGAGGTGCTGATGCGCCACCCCGCTACGGGAGCCCCGAAGGACGCAGCCGGCATCGCCCACGTGCGCAGGCAGTACTGGGGAATGGTCAGCGAGGTCGACCATCACCTCGGTCGCATCTGGCAGCGCCTGAAGGTGCGCGGTGAATGGGAGAACACGATCATCGTGATCACGGCCGATCACGGCGAGCAGTTGTGCGACCAGGGCCTGGTGCAGAAGGCCGGCTTCTTCGAGAGCAGCTACCACATCATCGGGCTCGTGCGCGACCCCCGGCACCCGCAGGGTTTCGGCCGCGTCGTCGACGACTTCACCGAGAACGTCGACATCATGCCCACGCTGTGCGACGCGCTCGGTCAGCCCGTGCCGCTGCAGTGCGACGGCCTGCCGCTGACCGCGTTCCTCCAGGGAGACCGGCCGGCCGAATGGCGCGACGCCGCGCACTACGAGTGGGACTGGCGCGACGTGTTCATCAGCGCCGACCCGCACGAGTGGCCGTGGGACCGACGACTCGAGCGGCAGAACCTCGCCGTGCTGCGCACCTCCACCCACGCCTACGTGCAGTTCGGCAACGGCGACTGGCGGTGCTTCGACCTCGCCGCCGACCCCACGTGGCGCATCCAGGTCTCCGACCCCACCGTGGTGCTGCCGCTCGCCCAGCAGATGCTGGTCTGGCGACAGGAGCACCTCGACCGGCAGATGACCGGCATGCTGCTGCGACAAGGCGGCATCGGCCGTCGCCCCGACCCCGTCCAGGTCTAGCCGACGCACCTCGGCGGTCGCCGGGGCCGCTCAGGCGGTTCGTTCGTACACGAGGTCGGTGATCGCTCTGCCGGCGGCGAGGCCGCGTGACTCGAAGCGGGTCACCGGCCTCCAGTCGGGCCGGGGCACCACGCCGCCGACCAGCCTCGACTCCGCCGCCAACACCTGCTCGGTGTGGCGGGCGTAGTCGACCACGTCAGTGGCCACATGCAACAGCCCGGCCGGCCTCAGCGCATCCGCGATGGCCCGCACCACGTCGGGGCGCACGATGCGACGGTGCCGCTGCTTGTTCTTCGGCCACGGGTCGGGGAACCACAGGCGCACACCGGCCAGCGATGCCCCCGACAGGCGCCCGAGGAAATCGATGGCATCGCCCTCGACCACCCGCACGTGACGCCAGCCGTGTTCCTCGACCGACTGCAGCACCTTGGCCACCCCGGGCGTGTGCACCTCCACGCCGATGATGCACTCACCCGGTCGCAGCGCGGCCATGGCGATCAGGCCTTCGCCACCACCGAAGCCGATGTCGAGCACCACGTTCGCCGCCGAGGACCCGGCGTCCTCGAAGACCTCTCCGAGGTCGAGCACGGCGCCACGTTCCTCGAGCCGCCAACGAGGCGCCTGACGTCGGTACTCGGCGGCACGGAGTGGTGACAACGCACGCCGGCGCGGCAGGAAGCTCCGCGCATGCGGGTAGCTCTGCTCGGCCGGTGCATCCACACCGCCATTCATACCGTTCCCGGGACAGTCGTACCAGTAGTGTCGGCTCTGGATGGAACAGCAGCGACTGCCTCTGCTTGCCTCGTTGATGGGGCTGGGCGCTGGCATCGTGTGGAGTTTCGGCGGCATCACCAGTCGTCTCGCCGACAACACCGACGCCTTCCAGTACATGGTGTGGCGCTCGATCGGCGTCATCGTGGTGATCGAGATCATGTTCGCGGTGAAGGGCACCCCGTGGCCGACCTACCGCGCCTGGACCAGTGGCAACACGATGCGGCTCGCGAACTTCGGTCTGTTCCTCGCCTCGATCGCGTTCGTGTACGCCGTGAAGACCACCACCCCTGCGACGGCCGCCTTCCTCGGCTCGCTGACTCCACTCGTGGCCGTGGCCTTCAGTCGCTTCCTCGGCGAACGCCTCTCGCGCAGCACGATCGTTGCCCTCGTGGTGGCCCTCGTCGGGCTGGTGTTGACGGTCGTGGGCGACCTCGACGCCGGCAACATGGTGGGAAACATCTCGGCCCTGTTGGCGTGCGTGGGTTTCGCCATCTACACCGTGTGCCTGCGCACCGACACCACCCGGGACTGGTCACCCGTGCTGTCGGGCTACGCGCTGATGATGATCGTGGTGTGCACCACCGTCGTCATCGTCGAGGGAAAGACCCTGCGACCGCCGGCTGCCGACATCGGCTGGGCCCTGCTGCACGGAGCCGTGTTCATCGTGCTCGGCACGGTGCTGTTCAACGCCGCGTCGAAGCAGGTACCGGCCGTGCCGATGACGGTGTTCGCCCAGACCGAGATGGTGTTCGTGCCCATCTGGGCCTTCCTCGTCCTCGATCTGACACCGAAACCCCTCAGCGTGCTGGGCGGCGTGGTCATCTTCTGCGCCGTCGTCGGGAAGGCCTTCTTCGACGCACGGGCCGAGCAGCGCACCGACTTCACCACGGCACCCGCCGAACCGCTGCTCTGACCCGGCAACGGCGTGCCAATCTGTGCGCATGTCGCGTGAGTGCTGGCTGGTGAGCAAGGGCACCGTCATCGCCGCGGCCGAACGCGCCGTCACCCACCGCGAACGAGGCCGAGGTCTGCTGGGCCGCGACGGGGTGGAGGGTGCCATGGTGCTGGACGGCACCCGCTGGGTACACACCATCGGCATGCGATTCCCGATCGACGTGGCCCACGTGCGCGCCGACGGCACCGTCGAACGTATCGTGCACCTGCGGCCGAACCGCATCGGCCCGTGGGTGCGTGAGGCCGCCTGGGTGGTGGAGGCCGAGGCCGGCGCCTTCGAGCGGTGGGGCCTGCACCCCGGCGATGTGCTGGAGGTACGCGAGTGACCGGCCGCCTGCTCGTGGTGGGCACCCCCATCGGCAACCTCGGCGACCTGTCGCCCCGCGCGATCGAGGCGTTGCGCGCAAGTGCGCTGATCTGCTGCGAGGACACCCGCCACTCGTCGAAACTGCTCACACACGCCGGCATCGAGGGTGTGCGAAAGGCCATCAGCAACGAACACACCGAGGCCGACCGCGTGCAGCAGGTGCTGGCCCTGCTGGCTGCCGGCAACGACGTCTCGGTCATCACCGATGCGGGCATGCCCGGCATCAGCGATCCGGGGATGGTGCTGGTGCGCGCCGCGATCGCCGCCGGACACCCTGTGTCGGTGGTGCCCGGCCCCGACGCCGCGACCAGTGCGCTGGTGCTGAGCGGACTCGACACGTCGCGTTTCGTCTTCGAGGGCTTCCTGCCGAGGTCGGGGAAGGACCGCAGCGAACGACTGGCGGCCGTGGCGGCGGAACAGCGGACGATCGTGGTGTACGAAGCGCCGCACCGCATCGTTCGCACGGTGCGCGACCTCACCGAGGCGTGCGGTCCGCAACGACGTGTGGCTCTGGCGCGCGAGATCACCAAACTGCACGAGGACGTATGGCGCGGCACCTTGGACGATGCGTGCCACCACGTCGACGAGGTCGAGCCAAGGGGTGAGTACGTCGTCGTGCTCGAGGGTGCGCCGCCCGCAGCCGAGGCGACGGACGAACGGATCGTGAACTTGTTGCGAACAGCCATCGAACGCGGCGCCGATCGGCGCAGCGCGATCGCTACGGTGATGCAGGCGACCGGCGCGGCGAAGCGCCGCGTCTACGACCTCGCCCTCACCGTCCCCCGCACCCCCGATGAGTGACACCACCCACCGCACACTCGGCAGCAGCGCAGCGTTCTTCGACCTCGACCGCACGCTCATCAGCGGCTCCAGCGCCTTCGTGCTGGGTGTTGCGGCGTGGCGGGGGAAACTGGTGCCGACGTCGCAGTTCGCCCGCGATGCGTTCGACGCTCTCGCCTTCCGGCTGGCCGGGGCCTCCGACGACACCTCCATGGGTGTGCGCGACCGCATCCTCGGTGCGGTGCGCGGCGTGAGGGTCGACGACCTCGTGGCCCTGAACACCGACATCGTGCCGAAGCTGCTCGAGCGTGTGCGGCCCGAGTCGCTGCGCCTGGTCGAGCAGCACCGGGACGCCGGCCGGGCCACCTACATCGTGTCGGCCTCGCCGGTCGAGCTGGTGCAGCCCCTCGCCCGTGCGCTGGGCATGACCGACGGCATCGGCACCGTCGGCGAGGTCACCGACGGCAGGTACACGGGCGAGCTCGCCGGGCCGTTCTGCTACGGCGACGGCAAGGTGGAGGTGCTGCGGGAACTGGCCCGCTGGGAGGGCTTCGACCTCGACCACTGCTGGGCCTACAGCGATTCGGCCAGCGACCTGCCGATGCTGCGCGCCGTGGGTCACCCCGTAGCCGTGAACCCCGACGCCCGTCTCGAACGCGTGGCAGGTGAACTCGGTTGGCCGGTTGTCACCTTCTCCCAGCGCACCAAGGCGGTCATCCGCCGCACCACCCAGGCCGTCGGAGCCACCGCACTGCTGGTCGGCGGTTTCGCCGGTGGCGTGCGCTGGGCCCGCAGCCACTGACCCGGCACTGACTGGTCACACCAGCGGAGTGAGACCCAACTGGCGTGACTGGGCAACCAGGCGACCGGCCGAGTCCCACACCTCGCCGTCCTCGTTCAGGAAGCCGCCCTGCACCACCTGCGAGCGGAAGACACACCGCACCGGCCCGGGCGCCGGAACGCCCCGCACGTGCACCGTGTACTCGACGGTCGGCACCCAGCCCGACGGCATGTCGAGATGGAACACCGCCGGCGGCAGCGCGTCACACACGAGCAACAGTGCCAGCGTGTCGACCGGCCGGCCGTCGGCGAAGCCGAACCACCCGGCGATCTCGGCCACACCACGCTTGTCGCCCTGCACCCAACCGACGTGGTCGGGGTGCAGTCGCACGTCCAGTCGGTCCATCAGCCGCACCGGCACCCCACCCTGCGACGCGGTGCGGGGAACACACTCCTCCAACGGCGGCAGGTCCGGAGGGCCGACCGCGAGGTGCTCGTACGGCGATGTCATCTGCGACAGGTCACCGAATGCACCGAGCACCTGGATGATCGGGGAGCCGTCACGGACCAGACCGCCCGTCACGGTGGCGAACCGACGCCCTTCCTTGACCACCCGACCCTCGACCCGCACCGGCCCGGGTCGCCCGGGTGACAGGTAGTGCGCGGTGACGCTGATCGGATCGGGCCGACCGCTCATCGCACGCAACCCGTTCGCCGCGAGCGCCAACAGGTAACCACCGTTCGCGTTGCCGCCGATGTCCCAACCATCGTGCAACTCACCCGAGCCCTCGACCACCTGTGTGGCCGTGTCGAACTCGAACCCGGATTGCTCCTGCACCTCGTTCACCGCCGGCAATACTGCCCGTCGACCAGTTCCACCGAACCATCGGCCACCAGTCGGTCGAGATGCTGCTGGATCGTGCGCCGTTCCACCGACTCACCGAACAACGCTGGCCGCGTGCCGGCGCGGTACACGATGCCCTCCTCGACCAGCGCGTCGAAGGTGCGCGGCCGGTCGAGCAGTGCCAGCAACGCATCGGCACGACGGCCGAACGACCGGGCGTACGAATCCACGGCCTCGGCGAACGCCGCGTGCCCGTCCACCACGCCTTTGTGGTGGAAGGTCACGTAGTGGTCGGCCACGAGATCCCGCGTCATCCGCAGTGTCCGTTCGAACGAGTCCAGGCTCGACGCCGCGTCGCCGTAGTAGGCGCCGAAACCGGTGAGGTCGATGTCGCCGGTCACGACCACGCGCACCCCGTCGTCGCCCTCGATGAGGTACAGGCTGTGGCCCGACGTGTGGCCCGGGGCATGCACGAGCGTCACCCGCACGTCGCCGGGGTCGACCACGGCCCCGTCGTCGAGGCCCTGCGCCTGCGGCCAGCCCGAGAAGTGGAAGCGCTCGGTGACGAACCCGGTCATCTGCGGCCAGACCTCGCGGGGCACGCCGTACAGCGCCATCAGCGCATCGACCGAACGCAGCGCCTCGACGTCGAGGTGGTGCACCTTCAGCGCATTCCACTGCACCGCCGACACCCCGGCCGCGTGGTCCTCGTGAGTGTGCGTCAACAGCACGGTGTCGACCTGCAGCGGCGGATCGAACCCGCGCACGCTCGACGATGGGTCGATGAGCACGCTGCCGGTCGACCCCTGCACCAGCACCGAGTTGCCGTCGGGGTACTTGCCCTGCTCGTGACCGAACAGCACCGTCGTGTACCGACCCAATTGCCGGCGATTCGGGGCATCCATGCGACGACTGTACGCGGAAGTCGCTTGCCGCCCCGTGGCCGGACCGGCGTATCCTGTCAGCCGTGACGAACACCGCGACCTTCCGTCGAATGTGCACCGGCCGCTGACCCAGCCGACGCCCGCCATTCCCCGAAAGGACACGCCGTGAACCGCTTCTTCCTCACCACGCCGATCTACTACGTCACCGCCAAGCCACACCTCGGCCATGCCTACACGACGATCGTCGCCGACGCCGTCGCACGCTGGCACCGACTGCTCGGCGAGGACGTGCACCTGCTCACGGGCACCGACGAGCACGGTCAGAAGGTGGCCGACTACGCCGAGGCCGCCGGCAAGAGCCCGCAGGACTTCGTCGACGAGATCGCCCCGCTCTACGAACAGGCCTGGCGCCGGCTCGGCATCACCCACGACGACTTCATCCGCACCACCGAGCAGCGCCACAAGATCGGCGTGGCCGAACTGCTGCAGCGCTGCTACGACGCCGGCGACATCGAGCTCGACGTCTACAAGGGCAAGTACTGCGTCGCATGCGAGGAGTACTACACCGACGACGAACTCGACGAGGGCGACCTCTGCCGCATCCACAAGCGCAAGGTCGAGTACTACGAGGAGGAGAACTACTTCTTCCGCCTCAGCCGGTTCCAGCAGCGACTGCTCGACTGGTACGACGCCCACCCGGGTGCCATCAAGCCCGAGTTCCGCGGCAACGAGGCGCTGGGCCTCATCCGTGGGGGCCTGCGCGACTTCTCCGTCAGCCGCACCAGCCTGAAGTGGGGCATCCCGTTGCCGTGGGACAGCAAGCACGTGGCCTACGTGTGGTTCGACGCGCTCGCCAACTACATCACCGCCATCGGGTACGGCAGCGACCCCGATCGATTCGGACAGTGGTGGCCGGGCGTGCACCTCATCGGCAAGGACATCATCCGTCACCACTGCGTCTACTGGCCGGCGATGCTGATGAGCGCCGGCCTCGAGCCGCCCGCCGGTTGGGCCGTGGGCGGTTGGCTGCTGGTCGGCGGCGAGAAGATGAGCAAGACGAGCGGCAACGTGGTGAACCCCCTCGAGTTGGTCGACGAGATCGGTGTCGACGGGTTCCGCTACTACGTGCTGTCCGAGACCGCCTACGGCCAGGACGGCGACTTCACCTACGAGGGGCTGATCGCCCGCTACAACAGCGACCTCGCCAACAACCTCGGCAACCTGCAGGCACGCGTGGCGACAGTGGTGGGCAAGAAGTGCGGCGGCATCGGGCCGGCGCCCTCGCCCGACTCTCCGTTGGCCGAGGTGGCCTCGCAGGCGTGGGCCATGGCTGCGCAGGGCTGGGAGGACATGCAGCCGAGCAAGGCGCTCGACGCGACCTGGAGCCTCATCCGCGCGACCAACGCACACCTCGAGGCCAACGAGCCCTGGAAGGCCGAGCCTGGCCCGCATCTCGACGAGGTGATGGGCGATGCCCTCGAGGCGCTGCGCATCGTGGCCGTGCTGGCGTCGCCCGCCGTGCCCGATTCCTGTCAGGCCGTGTGGGAACGCATCGGCATGCCGGGCCGCGTCGCTGATCAGCGCCTGCCCCATGCAGCGTCGTGGGGCGGTTACCCGGGGGGTCTGACAGTGCTGAAGGGTGACCCCCTGTTCCCGCGGCGATGAGCCCCTGAACCGATGAGCCGCTGAGCCGATGAGCTACGTCGACACCCACTGCCATCTCTACGACACCCGGGGCGTACCTGCCGCCGAGGTGATCGCCGCGGCGCGCGCTGCCGGGGTCACCACCATGATCAACGTCGGGTGCGATGCCGCAACCACCGCCGCCGCGATCGAGGTGGCCCGGGAACACGACGGCATCCACGCGACCGCTGGCCTGCACCCGCACGAGGCGCGCCACGGTGTCGACACGATCCTGCCCTTCCTCGACGACCCCACCGTGATCGCGATCGGCGAGTGCGGGCTCGACTACTACTACGACCACTCGCCTCGCGATGCGCAGCGCACGGCCTTCGCGGCGCAGATCCAGCTGGCGCACGAGCGCAGCCTGCCGCTCGTGATCCACACCCGCGATGCCTGGGCCGACACGTTCGACGTGCTGCGTGCGGAGGGTGTGCCCGAACGCACCGTCTTCCACTGCTTCAGCGGCGGCGCGGAGGAAGCCGCCGCCTGCGTGGCACTCGGCGCATTCCTCAGCTTCAGCGGCATCGTCACGTTCAAGGCGGCCACCGACGTGCAGGAGGCAGCCCGCCTCTGCCCTTCCGATCGCCTGCTCGCCGAGACCGACAGTCCCTATCTGGCGCCGGTGCCGCACCGCGGTAGGCCCAACCAACCTGCCTTCGTCACGCACGTGGTGCAGTTCCTCGCCGACCTACGCGACCGTCCCCTCGCCGAGGTGCGCGACACCATTGCCTCGAACGCGTGCCTTGCGTTCCCCGCGTTGCGTACCTAGCCTTTTCCTGCTGGGTCCTCCCGGGCCGGCGCACTCTCCGATGAACTCCGCCGAACGCCGCCGCGTCACCCTTGCCTCCGTGTTCACGGTGGTCGCCCTGATGGGGCTGTGGATCGCCAACCGTTCGTCGTCGGCCGCCTCAGGCGACACCGCCACCTCGGTGGCCGCCACTCCCCCGCCCACCACCGCCTACGAGCCTTCGGCGCCGCTGTTCGTCGGGGGCGACGATTCCCCGACGCCGCCGCAGGTCGTGCAGATCGCGGTGCCACCCAAGCCCAGCGCCAACGAGGTGCTGATGAAGGCATCGTTCCACCGCTACGAGGACGCCACCGTGGCCGTGTGCACGACGCTGCGCGCACCCGACGGCGCCACCCTGCGGGTCGTGAACCTCGACAACGGTCAGGTGGTCACGTGCGCGAACCGGCTGGGCATGGCGGTGCCCGCCGGTGCCGACATCGTCATCGACACCAACGTGTTCACGCGGATCGGCGATCTCGCCGATGCACCGATACCGGTGCGCGTGAGCTGGTAGCCGTGCACAACCGCGCGGAGATCGGCGAACTGCTCGCGTCGCACGGTCTGGCGCCGCGCCGCGATCTCGGCCAGAACTTCGTCGCCGACGCGAACACCGTGCGGCGCGTCGCCCGACTGGCCGAGGTGGGGCCCGGCGACCGGGTGGTCGAGATCGGCGCGGGCCTCGGGTCGCTCACGCTCGCTCTCGCCGACACCGGGGCACAGGTGATCGCCGTCGAGGTGGACCGGGGCGTGGTGCCCGTGTTGCGCGAACTGGTGGCCGACCGACGGAACGTCTCGGTGGTGGAGGGTGATGCCATGCACCTCGACTGGCCGACGGTGTTGGGCGGCCAAGGCGGTTGGGTGCTGGTGGCAAACCTCCCGTACAACGTGGCGACCCCACTGGTGTGCGACCTGCTCGACACGGTGCCGCAGATCGAGCGGATGCTGGTGATGGTGCAGAAGGAGGCCGCTGAGCGGTTCTGTGCATCGCCCCGCAGTCCGCAGTACGGCGCGGTCACCGTGAAGGTGGACTACTGGGCCACGGCCCGCATCGCCGGCCTCGTGCCCGCAAGTGTCTTCGTGCCGCGGCCGAACGTGGAATCCGCGCTCGCCGACATCCGACGGCGCGCGACGCCCGCCACCGCGGCACCCGCCGACGCGTTGTTCCGCCTCGTCCGGACGGCGTTCGGGCAGCGCCGCAAGATGTTGCGGCGTTCGCTGGCCGACGTGGTCATACCAGAACAGTTCGAGTCCGCCGGGATCGACAGCAGTCGCCGACCGGAGGAGTTGACCGTGCAGGAGTGGGGCCGGCTCGCGCTCGCCGTGGGAGCCTCGCAGTGAACACGGTCACCGTGCTCGCCCCCGCGAAGCTGACGCTGTCCTTGCGGCTCACCGGCCTGCGAGACGATGGCTATCACCTGATCGACGCAGAGATGGTGAGCCTTGCCTGGGCCGACGCGCTGACCATCGACCCGGGTGGCGACGGGCTGACGGCCGATGGTCCGTTCTCGCCCGGCATGCCGCTCGACGGCACCAACCTCGTCGCCCGCGCCCTGCGCTTCGCCGGCCGTACGGCGGCGGTGCACATCGACAAGCAACTGCCCCACGGCGGTGGTCTCGGGGGCGGGTCGTCCGACGCCGCGGCAGTGCTGCGGTGGGCCGGCTGCAACGACGTCGCGGCCGCTTCGTCGCTCGGCGCCGACGTCAGTTTCTGCCTCGTGGGGGGCCGAGCCCGGGTGACCGGCATCGGGGAGGTGGTGGATCCACTTCCCTTCGCTGCCATGGACATCACCCTCGTGGTGCCACCACTCGTCGTCAGCACCCCGGCGGCCTACCGGGCCTGGGACGACCTCGGCATGCCCCGCTCATCGGGGCCGAACGATCTCGAACCTGCGGCGATCACCGTCGTTCCCGAACTGGCCCGGTGGCGCGACCGGATCACCGAGGCGTCGGGAAGCACGCCGACGCTCGCCGGCAGTGGCGCCACGTGGTTCCTGCACGGGCACCACGATCTTGCTGTGGCACTGCCCGAGGCGATGGTGGTGCGCACGCACACCATCCCCGCACCCTGAGGCCCGGCCCGACGAGTCGGGGCAGCGCTGGGTTTGCCGGGTGGCACGACGCGCAACGACCGCCCGCAGGCGGGCGGTCGGAGACGGAACAACAGGTTGGGTGGCGCTTACTTCTTGCCGCGCTGGCGCTGGTGCCGCGTACGGCGGAGCATCTTCTTGTGCTTCTTCTTGCGCATGCGCTTGCGGCGCTTCTTGATCAGCGATCCCATAGTTGTGCCACGCTACCGGCTGCGCCCCGGGCTCGCCACATCCGCACCCGGCCGCCCCCGGCCCGGCCCGCGGC
>JBJTXX010000286.1:0-7171 GCA_046082485.1 Actinomycetota bacterium | reverse complement strand
CGATCTGATTCACGTCATCCTCCCAGAACGGGTTGATCCACCAGTGCTGCTTCAGCGAATCGACCGGGTGAGTGCCGAAGTAGCCGGGCATCTTGTGATGGGTCGAGGTGAGCTTCTTCATCGTCTCGGCCAGGTAGTCGGAGCCGTTCTCGACCGACGCCATGCGCAGGTTGGGGAACCGGTCGAACATCTTCTCGAACACCGACGTGATCACGAAGTCGGCGGCCGCACGCTCGATGGCGAAGCTCTTGATGGTGGGCTTCCATCCGCCGCTGAAGCGGGCCGAGAACGAGTCGTCGGCGTAGCCGTTCGACGAGTAACCGCTGTCACCGGCGTGGATCACCACGGTCACACCAGCCTCGTTCACGCGAGCCCAGAACGGGTCGAAGATCTGGTCGAAGGGCGACCGCTGACCGAGTGCGGTGATGGGCGCTGCCGGACGCATCACGATGAGGCGGGCGCCACCGTCGAGCGCCCAGTCGAGTTCGTCGCACGCCCACTCGGGGTCGGCCAGCGCGATGTACGGGGCAGCGAAGATGCGGTCGCGGTAGGCGAAGCCCCAGTCCTCGGCGAGCCAACGGTTGAACGCACGGAAGGTGAGGCACACGGCGCCCGGGTCGTGCTTCAGCAGTTCCTCGTAGAGCATGCCGAGCGTGGGGAACAGCCAGATCTTCGACAGGCCCTGCTCGTCCATCGTGGCGATACGTGCATCGCGGTCGCGGTACTCGGGGCGAATGCGCTCGCGTGCGGCGAGGAACTCGAGCGGGTGCTTGCCCTCGGGGTTGCCGCGGAAGTAGTCGTGCATCGCGCCGGCCGGCGAGATGGGATCGAACGTGGGGTTGGTGACCGCGCGGCTCACCACACCGCCCACCACCTGATACTGCCGCCCGTCGATGTGGCACCACTGCACACAGCGCGGGCCGTCGGACTTGGCGAGGTGCCGGGTGAACGCGTCGAGTGCCTCGTAGTAGTGGTTGTCACAGTCGAACGGCTGGTATCCGAGTTCTTCCATGCGTACACAGTACGCCTGCGAAACCCCGTCGACGCACCCGTCGGCGCACGGCTCGACAGTGCTGGCAACGGGATGCTCACCCACGGGTGACTAGTGTCGGCGAGCGTGATCCGCGTGTCCGTCGACCAGCACGTGCAGGCGTGCACCATCGAGCGGCCCGAGCGCCGCAACGCCTTCGATCAGGAGCACTACGTGGCGCTCGCCGCCGCCATGGCGGACGCCGCCGCCAACGACGATGTGCACGTGCTGGTGGTCACCGGCATCGGCGCATCGTTCAGTGCCGGGCAAGACCTGAAGGAGATGGCCGCCCTCGCCGCCGGCACCGCCACGGGCACGCACGACGGCTTCCCTCGGCTGGTCGACCAACTCGACTCGTTCCCCAAGCCACTGCTGGCCGCTGTGAACGGCGACGCCGTCGGCATCGGCCTCACCATGTTGTTGCATTGCGACATCGCCGTGGTGGCGCACGACGCCCGCCTTCGAGTGCCGTTCAGCGAGTTGGGCGTGCCGCCCGAAGCGGCGTCGAGCGCGTTGCTCGGCGACGTGGTCGGCTGGCAGCAGGCCGCCGAATTGCTGTTCACGTCGCGCTGGATCGACGGCGACGAGGCGGTGCAGATGGGTCTCGCGCTGCGGGCGGTGCCCCGGGCCGATGTGCTCGACACCACCATCGCCATCGCCCAGCGCATCGCTGCGCAGTCGCCGTGGGCAGTGCAGACGGCGAAGCGGTTGATGCTCGAGGCGCGCGGTCAGCGGTCGCGTACGGCCCGTCGACTCGAGGACGCCGCGTTCGCCCAACTGTTCCGGGGCGGGGCCAATGGCTGACACCACCGGCTTCGGCGGTCGCATCGGCCGCACCATGGCCGGCTCGGAGCCGCACTGGCTCTCGCGCCCCACCGCGCCGAAGGGCGCGCCGAACATCATCTTCGTGCTCGCCGACGACGTGGGCTTCGCCGACCTCGGTTGCTTCGGCGCTGAGATCCGCACGCCGAACCTCGACCGCATGGCCGCCGAGGGCGTGCGCTTCTCGAACTTCCACGTCAACCCGATGTGCTCACCCACGCGCGCCAGCCTCCTCACCGGCATCAACTGTCACGCCGCCGGCATGGGGCACATCGCGCAGGACGACCCGGGGTTCCCCGGTTACCGCGCCGAACTGGGGTCGAACGTGGCGACGGCCGCCGAGATCCTCCGCGACCACGGCTACGCCACGCTCATGGTGGGCAAATGGCACCTGTGCCGCGACGCGGCGATGTCGGCCGGTGGCCCCATCGACTCGTGGCCGCTGCAGCGCGGCTTCGACCGCTTCTACGGCATCCTCGAGGCGTTCACGAACCTGCACCATCCGCACCGTCTGGTGCGCGACAACCACGTGGTGCCGAACGACCGCTACCCCGACGGCTACTTCCTCACCGACGATCTCACCGAGCAGGCCATCAGCATGGTGCGTGAGGTGCAGGCCAGTCGGCCGGGCAAGCCGTTCTTCCTCTACGTGGCCCACCCGGCGGCGCACGCCCCGCTGTTGGCGAAGGCCGACGACATCGAGCGGTACCGCCACACCTACACCGTCGGGTGGGACGAAATCCGCAGGCGGCGGCACGCACGACAGGTCGAACTCGGCATCATCGACGCCGACACCGTGCTGCCACCGCCTGAAGATGGCGAGGTCGACGGCGTGGCGGCGTGGGACGACCTCACCGACACCGAGCGACTCGTGTTCGCCCGGTACATGGCGGTGTACGCGGCGATGGTCGACGAGATCGACCAGAGCATGGGTCGGTTGCGCGAGGCGCTCGAAGAGTCGGGCCAGTGGGAGAACACCATCGTGGTGTACCTGTCCGACAACGGCGCCAGCCGTGAGGGCGAGGCCACCGGCACCACCAACTACTTCGCCCACCTCGCCGGCGCACCCGACACCGTGGCGCGCGACGCCGAACGGCTCGACCTCATCGGCGGGCCGCAGACCATGAGCCATTACCCGCGCGGGTGGGCCATGGCCGGCAACACGCCGTTCCGCATGTACAAGCGGCACACGCACGCTGGCGGCGTCCAGGTGCCATGCATCGTGCACTGGCCCGCCGGCCTCGCGCACCAGACCGGCACCATCCGGCGTCAGTACGCGCACTGTATCGACCTGCTGCCCACGGTGCTCGAACTCGCCGGGCTGTCGGCACCCACGGAGTTCCGCGGCAACGACCTGTTGCCGTTCGACGGCATCTCGCTGGCACCGGTGCTGGCCGACGACAGCCACCCCACGCTTCGCACCGAGCAGTACTACGAGAACGAGGGCCACCGCGGCTTCTACCGCGATGGTTGGGAAGTGGTGACGACCCGCATTCCGCGCCGCCCGTTCGGCGACCACGAGTGGGAGCTCTACCACCTCGACACCGACCCCACCGAGACCCGCGATCTAGCGGCCGAGCACCCCGAACTCGTCACTGCGCTGTCGCAGGGGTGGCACGAGGCGGCGGTGCGCAACAACGTGTACCCACTCGACGAGGGGTCGGGGTGGCGCTGGCTCGTGCGCCCGCCCGATGATGCCGTGTTCCACGAGCCGGTCACCATCTACGCGGGTACGCCCACGCTCGAACGCATCCGCTGCGGTTCGCTCACGTGGCAGCGGCACTTCACCGTCACGGTCGACGTCACCGTGGCGGCAGGCGATCAGGGCGTGCTGGTGGCGCACGGCGATCAGGGCGGCGGGTACTCGCTCGAACTCCGCGAGCACGGTCTGGCGTTCGTGCACAACGACGGCCACGGCGCCACGACGCGAGTCGACGCGGGTGCCCTCTCCCCCGGTCGACGCTCGGTGGTGCTGCGCATGGCGGCGCCCGGCGGTGGGCGCTGGCACGTGACGGTCGAGGTCGACGGCGAGGTGCGCACCGAACCGTTCGACTGCCCGATGCTGTGGCCCATGGCGCCATTCAGCGGCATCGACGTGGGTATCGACCGATCGTCACCCATCGACTGGGCACGCTTCGAGCACCACGGCCCGTTCCCCTACTCGGGGCACCTGCACAGCGTGCGCTACGAGCCCGGCGAACTCGCACCCGATGCACCGGCGCGGTTCACCGACTTCCTGCGCGACTGGGGCGCCAAGTTCGAGTGACGGTCAGAGGCGTTCGATGATGGTGACGTTGGCCTGACCGCCGCCCTCGCACATCGTCTGCAGGCCGTAGCGGCCGCCGGTGCGCTCGAGTTCGTGCAGCAGTGTGGTCATCAGGCGGGCGCCGGTGGCACCGAGCGGGTGGCCGAGGGCGATGGCGCCACCGTTGACGTTCACCTTCTCGTGCGGGGCGCCGATCTCGCGCATCCACGCCATCAACACGGGAGCGAAGGCCTCGTTGATCTCGACGAGGTCGATGTCGTCGATGGTGAGGCCGGCCTTCTCGAGCGCACGACGCGTGGCCGGAATGGGGGCCGACAGCATCATGATCGGATCGTCGGCGAGCACGCTGATGTGGTGGATGCGAGCACGGGGCTTCAGGCCGTGCTGGTTCACCGCACGCTCGTTGGCCACGAGCAGCGCCGCCGAACCGTCGGAGATCTGGCTGGCGAGGGCGGCGGTGAGGTTGCCGCCGGGCGTGAGCGTGGGCAGCGAGCGGATCTTCTCGATGTTCGGCTCACGCGGGCCTTCGTCGAAGGTGAGTCCGTTGAGCGGGGCGATCTCGGCCTCGAACCGACCCTCGGCGCGAGCGCGCAACGCACGCTGGTGCGACTCGACGGCGAACGCCTCCATCTCGTCGCGCGACAGGTTCCACTTGTCGGCCATCATCTGCGCACCCACGAACTGGCTCACCTCGCCGTTGCCGTAGCGGGTGGTCCAGCCGGGTGACCCGGTGAAGGGATCGTCGAACCCGAGCGCCTGGCCAGCCGTCATGGCCGACGAGATGGGGATCATGCTCATGTTCTGCACGCCACCGGCGACCACGAGGTCCATGGTGCCGCTCATCACGGCCTGCGCCGCGAAGTGCACCGACTGCTGCGCCGAGCCGCACTGCCGGTCGATGGTGGTACCGGGCACGTGTTGCGGCAGGCCCGCTGAGAGCCAGCAGGTGCGGGCGATGCACCCAGCCTGCGGACCCACCGAGTCGACGTTGCCGAACACCACGTCGTCGACGGCACCGGGGTCGATCCCGGTTCGCTCGATGAGCGCCGAGATGCTGTGCGCACCGAGATCGGCGGGGTGAACGGACGCGAGTGAGCCACCGCGCTTGCCCACAGGGGTGCGCACGGCGTCGACGATGAAGGCCTCGGACATGCGGGCGACGCTAGCCGAGGGCTGTCGCCAGAGCCTCAGCGTCGGCCTTCAGCAACGTGCCTGCGGCAACGGCCGAGTCGATGGCAGCGTTCCACCGGTCGACGAACGTCTGTCGATCTGGGTACAGGGCAGCGAGCGTGGCCGCGTCGAACGGAGTCGTTGTGCCGAACAGGCCACAGAAGCTCTCGCCCGACTGACCCCCGCCCGACAGACGCGCCACCGGTGCGTCGAGTTGCGGGCTCCGCACGCCGCCGAGCGCATTGCCCTGCGCGTCGACCTTCAGCGCGCCGGCCGCGTCGAGTTCGATGAGCGGGGTCGAGGCTGGAGGCGTACCCGATTCCACCCACGCGGCTAGCGCAGCGATGGCCGCCCGGAGCACATAGGTCTGCGGCCCGGTGTTGATGGGCAGGTCGCAGCTGATGACGCCGCCGTAGACCGAACTCGGTGGCAGCGACATGGAGGCCACGAGCGCGGCATCGGCCGTACCCGAACCGTCGTCGGTGTCGCCGAGGCCGAGGCCGTAGAGGTCGACGTGCGAGGTGCCCGCCACTTCCCACGTGTGCACCGTGTCGGTGTCGGGCTGCCTCGCCCGCACGTAGGCGAGCCGCTCGCCGAGCAGGTCGGTCTCGGTGATGAAGTTGAGCACCGGCACCTCGAGGTCGGTGCGGAACAACGTCGGGTCGGCCGACTTCACGTCGGCGAGCGGTGCCTGCGAAATGGCTGCACCCATCGCGCCGCGGCTGTGCACGAAGTAGCCGTCGAACACACGGGCTTGCGCTGCCACCTCGTTGATGTAGGTGGTGAGGCGCATGGCCGACTGCGACTCGCCGAAGGCGAGCACCATCGAGGGCTGCGCGCCACCGAGCAGCGTGTCGGCGTGGCGTCGAACAGCCGCACCGATCTGGCTGAACATGTCGTACGAGTAACTATCGCCCGGGTGGTCGAGCGCCGCGTACCGGTCGGGGTCGGCCAACTTCAGCGCAAGCGGAACCAGCGCTCCGTCGCGGCCGATGATGCCCACCTCCTGCGCCGACACGCCCACCCAGATCCAGTGCTCGCGGGCGAACTCGACATGCGCCGAGGTCCAGTCGGGGGCGGTGTCGAAACCGGCGGTGACGTTGAGCCACTCGACCGCCACCCTGCCCGATGCGGCCGACACGTCCTTCGGACGCCGCACCACGATGCGGGTGGTGAACGGCGCCGACGACACGGGGGTGGTGAGTGACGAGGCGGTGCCGCTGAGGAAGTACTCGTCCTGCACATAGCCGATGGTCGACAGGTCGATACCGCCCGGGCCGAGCACCACCGCACCCTTGCCCCCGGCAACCGGCCCGCTGATGGTGACGTCGGGAACCTCGACCGCAGGCATGGTGGTGGAAGTGGCCGGTGCGTCGGTCTCCGGGACATCGGTGGCCGGCGTGTCGGTTGTCGACGTGACCGCCGACGTGGTCGGCGACGCACTGTCGCTCGACGAGCACGCCGCAGCGAGCAGCATCGCCGCGCTTGCCATCAGTGCAACGGCGCTTCCTCTCAACGAACGGTGGTACATGGCGGTGGTTCCTTTCACGACACGACGTCGACGAGGTGCTGCAGCATCGAGGGGTCGCTCATGGCGGGCACCACGATGAACTCGGTGCACCCGGCGGCCTCGGCGGCCTCGATGGCGGTGCGAAGCGCATCGGGTGTGTGCAGCGGCATGGCGTCGGCAAGGCCGCGTGCCAGTGCCGGCGAGAACACCTCGAGATAACGGTAGGCGAACTCGCGCAACGTGGTTTCGGACTGCGGGCCAAGCGCCACGAACGAACCGGTGAGCAGCCGCGGCGGCTCGGTGCGACCCTCGGCCTCCCACGCATCGATCGCCGCACGGGCACCCTTCTTCATCTCACGCGGGTCGGCGAGCA
>JBJTXX010000285.1:0-22309 GCA_046082485.1 Actinomycetota bacterium | reverse complement strand
GGTCTGGTCCATGGTGCTCAGCGCAGTGCGGGTGAGGCCCGCCGCGTCACCAGCGACGGTGAACAGGCTCACGCCCTTGCCGGTGCGGGCGGCCACGATGATCAGGTTGGCGGTGTGGCCGTCGCGCACAAACATCTTCGTGCCGCTGAGGGTCCAGTCGCTGCCCGAGCCGCTCGCCTGCATGGTGATGCCGGCTTCGTCCCACTTGCCGCTGGGCTCGGTGAACGCCAGGGTGGCGATGGTCTCGCCCGAGGCGATGCCGGGCAGGTGGGCGGCCTTGGCGGCGTCGTCACCCGAGTGGATCAGCGTGTTGGCGGCCAGCACGACGGTGCTGAAGAACGGGGCGCACAGCAGCGAGCGGCCCATCTCCTCGAGCACGATGCCCAGTTCGACGTAGCTGAAGCCGCTGCCGCCGAACTCCTCGGGCACGATCAGGCCCTGCAGGCCCATCTGCTCGCCCATCTGCGACCAGACGGCGGCGTCGAAGCCGGCCTCGGTCTCCATCTGCTCCCGCACGGCTTCCTCGCTGCTCTTCGCGTCGAGGAACTGGCGGACGGTCTTGCGCAGTTCTTCCTGCTCTTCGGTGAATGCAAAGTTCATGTCGTCGAGTCTGCACCCGGACAACGTCGGCGCGCCAGTCGAAGAGTGTACACTTGCGTACACATGATCGGTGTTCGTGAACTGCGGGCCGGGCTGGCCACCCACGTGCGGCGCGCGGGCTCCGGCCACCGCATCGTCGTGGCCGTGGGTGGTCGGGCCGTGGCGCAACTCGGCCCCATCGAGGCCCACCACGGCCAGACCGTGCTGGCAGACCTGGTGGCGGCCGGGCTCGTCACCGCACCGCGCCGCACCGACGACCTGCGCCTACCGGCCGCCGTGCCGATCTGGAGCGGCGTGCGCCTCGATCGCGCCCTCAAGGAACTGCGCGGATGACCGTGTTCTTCGACACCAGCGCCGTGGTGGCACTGCACGTCGAGTCGCCGTTGCGACAGCTCGCACACGAGGCCCTTGCACCGTCGACGTGCGTGAGCGCCCTCGCCCTCACCGAGGCCTTGGCACTGCTGCCCAAACTCACCGACGAAGCCCTGCTGCAGGCCGACCTGGAGGACGCAATCCGGCTGCAGTGGGATCGCTACGCCGTCGTGCCCCTCGATCAACGGTGCCTCGACCGTGCGGCCGAACTGCTGCGCGAGCAACCACTGCGGCTCGCCGATGCGCTGCAACTCGCCGCAGCGGATCGGCTGCCACGCCCCCTCACCTACGTCACCTTCGACCCCGCGCAGATACCCGTCGCGTTGTCGCTGGGGTTCGACGTCGTCAGCAACTGACACAGACTCCGCGCCAGGCGGAGACACCACCGCTCGGCGTCAGGCAACCAGCAGAGTGACGGTGGCGAAGTGACACATGCCCGCCAGCACGGTCATCGAATGCCACACCTCGTGATAACCGAAGTGGCGCGGCCACGGGTCGGGCTTCTCGAGCACCAGCACCGGGAACCCCACGGTGTACAACAGACCACCGGCGATGAGGAAGGCCAGTTCGGCGCCGCTCAGTCGCTGCCACAGCACCGGTCCGGCCACGACGATCAACCACCCGAGCACCGGATACAGGGCGTACTGCAAGACCTTCACCCTGTCGAAGGCGAACTGCTTCAGGAGGATGCCGGCGAGCGCCAACGCCCACACCACGCACAGCAGTGGAATGCCCCACGCCCGCGGCAGCCCCACCAGGCACACCGGTGTGTACGTGCCGGCGATGAGCACGAAGATCGTCGAGTGGTCCATGCGCTGCATGATCCGCTGCGTGCGTTCGGTGCGCGCCAGACGGTGGTAGCCGGCGCTGGTGCCGAAGCCCAGCAGCACCCCGGCGATGTAGATGCTCGCACCGACGGTGCCCGCTGCGCCGTCCGCGAACACGATGAGCAGCACCCCGGCGGGAATCGCGACGAGGAAGGCGGCCGTGTGCAGCCAGCCCCGCCACGTGGGCCGCAGGTGCACCGGGGTGGTCGACGAACTGCCCATGCGGGCACCCTACGCCCTGTGCACCACCGGGGGGACGCGGTAGCCGCCGCCGATGTCGGCTGTCGCCTGCGCGACCAGTTCACCGACCGCGATCGCCCGCCGGTCGTGCAGGAAGGGGGCCACGACCTGCACGCCCACCGGCATCCCATCGGGCATCGGGCCCACGGGCACGGAGGTGCTCGGAAGGTACGCCGCTCCCACGATCGCCGGCCACGACTCGATGTCGACGTAACGGCGACTGGCACCGTTCACCATCATCATCCGGTCGCTCCAGATTCCTTCCTGCAGGTGCGGGAATGCCGGCACGATGGTCACCGGGCACAGCACGACGTCGACGTGCTCGAACACCCTTGCCCACGCCGCGCGCAGCGCTGCCCTCGACCGGTTCAGGAACAGCCAGTCGCGGTGCGACAGCCCGCGATCGTCGTCGTCGCTCACGGACACCGCCGCGCCGATCAGTCGGGCGCCCTCGACCCACGCACGCGTCACGTCGACCCCCGGCCGTATCCGTCGGTCGACGACGGCACCGGCTTCCTCCACGGCGTCGACCGCAGCGTGCAGCACGCCGGCCATCACGGCATCGATCTCCATCGCCGGTTCGTCGATCCACGCCCCGACCCGAAGCCCCTGAAGGGTGCGCAGGCCACACTCGGGCAGGGCGAGTCGCCACGCGATCGCCTCGTCTGCCGACGGGCCGGCCAGCACGTCGAGCAGCAGCCGCAGGTCGGCCGCGCTGCGCGCCATCGGGCCGAACGTGTTCACGTCGCCCTCGGTGGTTCCGCCGTTCGGCTCGTCGAGGTACCCGAGCGTGGGTATGACGCCGAAGCTGGGTTTGTGTCCGTAGACGCCGCAGAAGGCCGACGGCACTCGCACCGAACCGCCGATGTCGGTGCCGAGCTCGAAACTCGTCATGCCGCACGACACGGCAGCCGCCGCGCCACCCGACGAGCCGCCGGGCGTGCGGGCCGCCGACCATGGGTTCACCGTGGTGCCGAACATCGGGTTGAAGGTCTGCCAGTCACCCGACCACTCGGGAAGGTTCGTCTTGCCGAACACGATGGCCCCGGCGGCCTTCAACGCAGCGACCGCCGGCGCATCGGCCGACGGCACGTGGTGGCGCATCACCTCGGCGCCGCCGGTGCTGCGGATCCCCTCGGTCGCGATCGCATCCTTCACGGTGAAGGGCAGGCCGTGCAGCGGGCCGAGTTCGCCACCGCGTGCCGTGGCCTCGTCGGCTGCGCTGGCGGCTTCCCGGGCACGGTCGAGGTCGAGCGTGCAGACCGCGTTCACCTCCGGGTCGGTCGCCTCGATGCGTCGCACGCACAGCTCCAGCAGTTCCGCGCTGCCGAGCCGGCGTTCGCGGATGGCTCGCGCCTGCTCGGTGGCCGGCCACAGTGTCGGGTCGCTGCTCACTCTTCCCCCTCTTCGAGAATCGGTTGCCCCAGAACTGCCCCGTCGACATCGATGCCCAGGCCGGGGCTGGCGGGCGCACGCAGCAACCCGCCGTGGGTGGCGGGCAGGCCGCTGCCGTTCGAGACGGTCACCCAGTTGTGGAAATCGACGGTGTGGGCGCGCAACCGGGAGGGGGTGGAGATCGACAGGTGCGCCATCGCTGCGGTGTCGATGTCGGCGCCACCCGTGTCCTCCACGGTGACCCGCATGCCCAGGCCCACCGCGGCATCACGGATCACCCGTGCCGCCGTGACGCCGCCCACCCGGGCGATCTTGATGGTGATGCCGTCGACGCCACCGGCGGCGGCCTCCACCGCATCCGCCAGACTGGTGATCGACTCGTCGAGCACCATCGGCCGCGCCGCACGCGGACGCAGCAGCAGGCACTCCCGCATCGTGGCGCACGGTTGCTCGAGCACGTAGTCGTGTGCCGAGGTCGCCGCTAGGAACCGGCGGGCATCACCCACCTGCCACCCGCCGTTCGCGTCGCAGTACAACTCTGCGTCGGGCACGGCGGCGGCCACCGCCCGCAGTCCGTCGGCGTCGGCAGTCGGGTCACCGCCCACCTTCACCTGCAGTCGGCGGTAGCCCCACTCGCGGTATCGGCGAGCGGTGTCGGCCATGGCGTCGGGCGAGGCCTTCCCGATACTGCGGTAGAGCGTCGTGCCCTCGCCGTCGGCTCCGCCCAGCAGGGCGTGCAACGGCAAGGCGGCAGCGCGGCCCAGCACGTCCCACGCCGCCATGTCGAAGGCCGACTTCGCGTACGGATGACCCTTCAGGGTCGACTCCAGCACGCGATGCACGACGGATGGGTGCGTGCCCAGCAGGGCCCCGGAGAACAGTGGCGCCGCAGCCCGGGCCCCCTCGGCGAAGGCGGGGTCGTACATGGTGCCGAGGGGCGCCATCTCACCCCAACCGACGTGGCCGGTGTCGGTTCCCAGCCGCACGACCAGGCTGTCGAAGCCGTCGTCGCTGCGGCCGCCCGACAGCACGTAGGGACCATCGGCGAAGGGCTGCCACTGTCGGAAGCAGGTCACCCGGATGATCCTCACGGCCGCGAACGTACTCCCCTGTCCTCTGGGCGCAAGTAGGTTGGCCGCATGACGACGCTGCACTGGGCCGACAGTCGCCTGCAGATCCATCGGGTCGTGGTGGGGCCGTACGAGAACAACGTGTTCGTCCTGCGCTGCCGCGAGACCGGCGATGCCGTGCTGATCGACGCGGCGAACGAGCACGAGCAGTTGCTGCAACTGTGCAGGCGGCTGGGCGTGCGGCGTGTGCTCGAGACCCATGGCCACTGGGATCACATCCAAGCGGTGCCGCAGATCCGCGAGGCCGGCTACGAGGTGGGCATCAACAGCAGCGACGCGGCGATGTTGAAGGACGTCGGGTACGACGCATTCATCGACGATGCCGAGGTCATCGAGGTCGGCCACCTGCGCCTGCGGGCCATCCACAACCCCGGTCACACCCCCGGGTCGGTGAGCTTCCTCGTCGAGGGTGCACCACTGCTGTTCAGCGGCGACACGCTGTTCCCGGGCGGCCCCGGAGCCACCAAGTTCGAGGGCGGCGACTTCGCCACCATCATCGACTCGATCGACAACCGCCTGTTCACCCTGCCGGCCGAGACCATCGTGATGCCCGGCCACGGAGTCAGCACCACCATCGCCCACGAGCGCCCCCACCTCGCCGAATGGGTCGCACGCGGCTGGTGACCCCACCCCCACCATCCGAGTGCCACACCCCCATCCGAGTGCCACGGCCCGGTGCGAGTGGGTACTCGCACCCGGGGCCCGAGTGCTCACTCCGACCGTCCCCAGACACTCGGACAGGCCCCAGACACTCGGACAGGCTTCGGGCACTCGGATAGGGTCGAAGGGGTGGACGGGGTGAGTGCGACGAGCGGAATGGTGCCCGGCTTGCTGCCCCGGTGCCACGAGACCGCGCAGATCCGCTCCGACGGCCGCCCGACCGCCGCATTCCGCGAACAGTTGCGTCGCATCCCCTCGTGGCGGAACGCAGGGAGTGTCGCCTCCACGTGGCTGCAGGTCGCCGCGGTGCTGTGGGCCACCGTCGCGTGGTCGCCATGGTCGTGGCCCATCACTTTCCTGCTCATGGGACGAGCCTTCGCCCAACTGGCATCGCTCATGCACGAGGCCGCGCACCGCCTGCTGTTCTCGAACAAGCGGGCCAACGACGTCGTGGGTCGCTGGCTGCTGGGGTTCCCGTCGTTCACGTCGACCGACGCCTACCGGCGCGTGCACATGGCTCACCACCGCGACGAGTTCGGCCCCGACGAGCCGGACGTCGCGCTCTACGCCGGGTACCCCATCGGTCACGCCAGCATGCGCCGAAAACTCTGGAGAGACGCCACCGGCCGCACCGGCCTGAAGTTGATGCGAGGCCTGCTGACGAACGCCCGGTCGGCCGATGCACGCGTCCGCCGCACGTTCTGGAAGATCGCCGCGGTGCAGGCCGCCTTGCTCGCTGCCGCGATCGCAGCCGGACAATGGTGGCTGTACCCGCTGTTCTGGCTGGCGCCGTACCTGACTGTCTGGCGGGTGATCAACCGCCTGCGCTCCATCGCCGAGCACGGAGGCATGCAGCGGTCGCCCGACCGACGGGAGAGCACCCACTCGGTTCGCCAACGACCCGCAGCGCGGTTCCTGCTGGTGCCGTACCGGATCGGCTGGCACCTCGCACACCATGTCGACGCGGGTGTGCCGTTCCGCAACCTGCCGGTGCTGCATCGGGCCCTGCAACACGCCGGCTATGTCGACGCGACCTTCGAGTACCCGTCGTACCGATCCATCTGGAATGCCCTCGCCGCGGACCGACCTGCAACCGAATAACGTTCGGGGCCGAAGTACTTTTCCGTCGGAGGCCAGATGACCGCGTCGATGCACGAGTGGGACGACGAGACCAACCTGTTCGCCCACTCGGTGATCGGTTACGCGATCGAACGACTCCGCGTGCCGAAGGACCCGCTGTGGGGAGCCCACCCGGCGGAGGAACTGGCCACTGCGCTCGAGGGTTCGGTCAGCCCCCGCGGCATGGGAGGCATCGAGGCGCTTCGACTGTTCCGCGACGTGCTGCTGCCGGCATGCCGCCCGATGGACGACCCGTTGAACCTCGCCTTCGTGCCCACCGCGCCGTCGGTGGCCGCCACGATGTTCGACCTCGTGGTCAGCGCCTCGTCGATCTTCGCCGGCATGTGGGATGCGGGCGCTGGGGCGATCGCCGCGGAGAACACGGCACTGCGGTGGCTCGCCGACCTGGCTGGTTATCCGGCAGAGGCCGGCGGCGTGTTCGTCTCCGGCGGTTCAGCGGCGAACCTCAGTGCGCTCGTGACCGCACGCGACACCCACCGCCGCCGGGCGCCCGGGGCGTTCTCGGGTCACCGACCCACCGTGGTGACCACCGAGGACGTGCACGCATCGGTGAGGGCTGCAGCGAGGGTGATGGACATCGACGTGCTGGAAGCGCCAGTCGACGGTCTGGGTCGTCTGACGGGATCAGCACTCGACGCGTTGCTGAGCCACCACGGGCACCCGGGCGTGTTCGCCGTGGTGGCGACAGCGGGCACCACAAACGCCGGCGCCATCGACGAGCTGGATGCGATCGCAGACGTCTGCGAGGCCCACGACCTTTGGCTGCACATCGACGGCGCGTACGGCCTTGCCGCCCTGTGCGGCAGCCTCACACGCGAGTCGTTCCGTGGCATCGAACGCTCGAACAGCTTCGGGGTCGACCCGCACAAGTGGTTGTTCGCGCCGTACGACTGCGCTGCGCTGGTCTACCGCGACCCCGCGCCCGCTGCAGTTGCCCACGCCCAGCACGGCAACTACCTCGACTCGATCGATCGATCGCAGTGGAACCCCAGCGACTACGCGTACCACTTGTCCCGCCGGGCGCGCGGACTGCCGCTGTGGTTCAGCCTCGCCACCTATGGCACCGACGCCTATGGCGCCGCCGTCGACGCATCGATCCGGCTGGCACGAGAAGTCGCTGCGGAGATCGAGCAGCGTTCCCGCTTCGGACTTCTCCTGCAACCGCAGTTGTCGATCGTGCTGTTCACCGTCGACGGTTGGACTCGCGACGACATGCACGCCTGGAGCACCGACCGGGCGAAGGCTGGGCGAGCGTTGGTGGTGCCGACGACATGGAACGGCAGGCCCTGCATGCGGATGTGCTTCGTGAACCCACGCACCGAGGCCGCCGAGGTGCGGGCGGTGCTCGACGACATGGAGAGTTGGTCGCGCTGACGGCCAAGGGCCGCAGGCGGGCGGCCGCGCCTCAGACGTCCTGCAGTTTCAGGCCAAGGTTCACGTTCGCCGGGTACGACGTGTCCTCGGTGTAGCGGTCGACTGCGAGCGTCATGGGCCGTCCGCCGAGGCCGAGCGGACCGGCCGCCTCGAAGTACTCGAGTTCGTCGATGCCGTCGGGCGCCGGGCTCGCAGGCCACTCGAGGGCACCGGCGGTGTGGTCCTCGCCGTAGTACGAGACGATGGCGGGGAACCCCTCCTGCGGCGCCTCGTACCGCATGCTCATCCAGACCCGCTCGAACGGCTGCGTGCTGGCCTCGACGCTCAGTTCGGCGGGCTCGATGCCGTCGGCAACGGGCACCTCGGCCAGCCAACCACCCACGAACGCGGGCAGCGAGGGCCATTCGGCCACCATCCGGCTGACTTCCACCTTCAGGTCCGTGCGGCCGGCGGCGGTGCTGCCGTCGTTCTCGGGGCCGATGGTGACCGACATGGACGTCCAGCCGTCGGCACTGCCGGCGTCGGTGGGCTGGAAGTTCAACGTGACCATCTTGAAGTCACCCAACTCGTTCTCGACACGCGTGCCCGGCGCGAAGAGGTCGCTGGAGAAGCCGTCGGCGAAGGCCTTCTGCACGTCGGCAGGTGCACCCGCGGTGGTGCTCCACGCACTCCACGACAATTCGTAGCCGCTGTCGAAACCCTTCACGGCCGAGTAGCGGGCATAGGACAACAGCGCATCGTCGGGCAACGGGATGGCCACCGGCACCTCGAACTGGCGCCCGAACACGTCGCCCACACCGCCCTCGGCGGTGAAGGCAGCCTTCGTGACGGCCCACTCTGCCTCGACGGTGCTGCTCCAGGCCTCGGCGGGGCCGCCGCTGGTCGAGGGGGCTGCGGGGGTGGTGGTCATGGTGGTCTCCGGTGCACTCGTGGTCTACGGGGCGGATGTGGTCTCGGGCGCCGCGGAGGTCTCGGTGCCCGGGGTGACCGTCTCGCTGTCACCACCGCGAGAGACCAGCACGACGATCAGGACGATGGCTGCAACCGCCGCAAGGGCCGCAGCGATCCACTTCGATGAACGCATGTCGAGGGAAGGCCCGTCGCCGCACGCGAATGGGCGCGGCACGGGTTTCCACTATGGTGATAGTGGAAATAGAATCGACCCCGTGAGTGAACTGTTCCGGATCGACGACCTGCACGCCCGACCCGTCACCCCCGAGGGCGAGTCCGGCGAGGCGCCCGAGATCCTGCGCGGCCTGTCGCTGCACGTCAACGCCGGCGAGGTGCACGCCATCATGGGCCCGAACGGGTCGGGCAAGAGCACCCTGGCCTCGACGCTGCTCGGCAGCCCCGAGTACGAGGTCACCGACGGCAGCATCGTGTTCCAGGGTGACGACATCACCGACTGGCCCACCGACGTGCGCGCCAAGCAGGGCATCTTCCTCGCGTTCCAGTACCCGCAGGAGATCCCGGGCGTGTCGGTCATCCAGTTCCTTCGTCAGGCGCTGTCGGCCCGCAAGGGCATCGACCTCTCGGTGCTGGAACTGCGGCTGGCCACCATGGACTGGATGAAGCGCCTGGGCATGGACGGCTCGTTCGTCGACCGCTACCTGAACGAGGGTTTCAGCGGTGGCGAGAAGAAGCGCAACGAGGTCATGCAGATGGCCATCCTCGAACCCGAGCTCGCCATCCTCGACGAGACCGACTCCGGTCTCGACATCGATGCGCTGCGCATCGTGGCCAAGGGCATCCGCGAGATCCGCACCGACCGGCCACAGATGGGCGTGGTGCTCATCACGCACTACCAGCGCCTGCTCGACGAACTGCAGCCCGACTTCGTGCACATCATGATGAACGGTCGCATCGTCGCCAGCGGCGGCATGGAACTGGCGGCCCAGCTCGAGCGCGACGGCTACGAGGCCTTCCGGTGACCGGCGCCACCGTCGACCCCGTTGCGCTGAAGCGACACTTTCCGCTGCTGCAGCGGTGCATCGACGACCATCCGCTCGTGTACCTCGACTCCGCGAACACCACGCAGAAGCCGCAGGTGGTCATCGACGCCATGTCGCACTTCATGGCCACCTCGTACGCACCGATCAACCGCAGCGCCTACCGCCTCGCCGCCGAGGCCACCGATGCGTTCGAACTGGCCCGCAGCAAGGTGCGCCGCTTCATCAATGCCCGACGCGACCACGAGGTGGTCTTCACCAAGAACGCCACCGAGAGCCTGAACCTGGTGGCGCACTCGTGGGGCCGGGCGAACCTGCACGAGGGTGACGTGGTCGTGCTCACCCAGATGGAGCACCACGCCAACATCGTGCCGTGGCACATGCTGGCCGCCGAGCGCGGCATCGTGCTGCGGTGGGTGCCGCTCACCGAGGACGGCCGCCTCGACCTCGGTGGCCTGCCGGCCCTGCTCGACGGTGCGAAGGCGTTCTCGTTCACTGCGATGAGCAACGTGCTGGGCACCATCAACCCGGTGCAGGAACTGTGCCGTGCGGCCCATGATGCCAGCGCCATCGCCATCGTCGACGGCTGCCAGTACGTGCCGCACAACGTCACCGACGTGCAAGCCATGGGCGCCGACCTGATGGCGTTCAGCAGCCACAAACTGTGCGGCCCGTCGGGCATCGGCGTGCTGTGGGGCCGCGAGGAACTGCTCGACGCCATGCCCCCGTTCCTGGGCGGCGGCAACATGATCGCCGACGTTCGACTCGACGGCTTCACCACTGCACCGCTTCCCGCGAAGTTCGAGGCCGGCACGCCGCCGATCACCGAGGCCGTGGGATTGGGTGCGGCCATCGACTTCCTGCAGGGCATCGGCATGGCGGCCATCCGACAGCACGAGATGGAAGTCGCCGCCTACGCCATGACGACGCTGCGCGAGCGCTTCGGCGACGACATCCAACTGCACGGTCCCGACAACGTCGAGACCCGCGGCGCCACGTTCAGCTTCGCCTTCCGCGATATCCACCCGCACGACCTCAGCCAGGTGCTCGACCAGCGCAACGTCTGCGTGCGCGCCGGGCACCACTGCGCCAAGCCACTGATGAAGCTGATGGGCGTGAATGCCACTGCCCGGGCCAGCTTCTATCTCTACAACGACACATCCGACGTCGATGCCCTCGCCGAGGCGCTCGACAGCGCCACCGATATCTTCGGATTCTGAATCGGCTTCGGAGGAACCAGATGCCCGGCCTTGAAGACCTCTACCGAGAGATCATCCTCGACCATCACCGCAACCCTCGCAACCGTGGCGAACTGCCGCCGCCGGCTGCGCATGCCGTGGGCCACAACCCGCTGTGCGGCGACGAGATCGAGATCTACCTGCAGGTGGCCGATGGCGTGGTCGCCGATGTGAAGGTCGGCGGCCAGGGCTGCAGCATCTCGCAGAGCTCGGCCAGCATGATGAGCCAGGCCGTGAAGGGCAGGCCGGTTGCCGAGGTGCAGGCGCTGGTGCGCCGGTTCAAGGGGATGATGAGCATTCCCGACGACGACGGCAACCCGATCGAGCCCGACCCGAACGTGAAGTTGGGCGACCTCGAAGCGTTGCAGGGCGTGGTGAAGTTCCCGGTGCGCATCAAGTGCGCCACCCTCGCGTGGAACACGCTGCTCGACGCGCTGTCGCAGCCCACGAGCTAACGCCGTAGCAGTCGCCGCCACCCGGCAGGCGGCGAGACAACAGAATGAGTCGAGGTCGCCGAAGCAGGTGACGCCAGCGCCTCGGTTCGAATCTGCTCGAGCACCGGCGAGAGTCGGCCTGCCTCGATCGCCGCCAGCGGGCTCGGCGTCGGACCCTCCCCTGCCGTCGGCACCGGCCGCGTTTCGCACTCCAACAGGGCACGTTGCATCGCGGCGCGTTCGGCGAAGCGTTGGCGTTCCGACGCAGTCCACTGCGGCTTGCGCATCACGAGAATGCTGTCCTGCCACACGTCGCGGCCCCAGTCGGTGAACACGTCGACCACCTCGAAACCGAGATACTTCGCGAGCGACCGCATGCCGTCGGCGTAGAAGCGCCAGCAGTCGACCGGGTAGCGGTGCTCGAACCCATTCGACGGGGCGATGAGCGCGGTGACGCCACCGGGTTTGAGCACACGACCGATCTCGAACGCCGTACCCCAGAAGAACTCAACATGCTCGAGTGCCTGTCCGGAGATGACGAGGTCGTACGTGTCGTCAGCGATCTCGACCCAGTCGTACGGATCGGCAACGGCGATGTCGACGTTGAGTCCTGCCGACACGTCGAGCCCGTCGTAGCGCCAGTCGGGACGGTCGAACAGGCCGCGATAGGTGCCCTGCCCCTCCTCCACCAACTGGCTGCCGACGTCAAGGATGCGCAGCGGCGTGTCCATGTACGGACCTAGGTACACCTCGTGGAACTTCAGCATCTTCTCGAACGAGGTGTGGTGCATCGGGCCGACCTTAGTGGGCGCCCCAATCACCACACCTGCGCCCACGCGGTCACGCCGCGACGACCGATTCGGTCGCCTTCATCCGACCACGGTGGAACCTCCGGAATGGCACCCGAGGTTGCGCGTCAGGCAGGATCGACGCATGGACCCGGCCTTCGACGACATCGCTCCGCTCCCCGACGGCGTCGAGCCCTCGCAACTCCTACACGAACGCGCCTACGTGGTCCGCTCGTATCGCATCGACAACCAGACCCTGCTACTGCGTGGTGCAGTTCGCGACCAGAAGCCGGCCGGCCAGTACATCCCCGGTGACCCTGAGCCGCTCACCGTGCACCACATGGTGGTCGACCTGCGCATCGCCATTCCGTCGCTCGAGATCACCCAGGCCCGGGCCGTGCTCGAAACCCACCCGCACTCGAGTTGCCCCACCATTCAGGAGCACTACCGGAAGCTCGAAGGCCTCTCCATCGCCCGCGGCTTCACCACCAAGGTGCGAGACCTGTTCGGCGGGCCTCGTGGGTGCACTCACACCACCGCACTGCTGCAGGCGATGGCACCGGTGGCCGTGCAGTCGATGTGGTCGTTCCGCATCGTGACCGCCCGCGAGACGGGTATCGCACCCGAGAACTCCGCCACCCCCGAGGGGCGGCAGCAGGCCATCGCGATGAACCTCAACACCTGCCACGTCTGGGCCGAGGACGGCGATCAGGTTCGCAGCATCCTCGCCGGTGAACCGCAGGAGGTACCCGTGTGGATCCAGCGGCGCTACGCCGAACTCGGTCGCGATCCGATGAGTTGGCGCAGTGAGACGTGAGTTCGGCAGCGACTCGGGCACACGGGTGTCAGCGCCGGGGGCGTCTGCGCGACGCTTCGGCCTCGGCAATCTGATCCAACCGCACTCGCACCAACCGGCGCACCAGTGACACGGGCAACGGACGGTCGACCGGGAAGCGGAGTGTTCCCTTGGCAGCGAGCGTCCAGTCGGGCACGTCGTCGTGCTCCAGCACGCTGCCGCTGTGCGGGAAATAGGAGCAGTGCTGCTTGAACCCGTCGTAGCCCGCCACCGCACGTCCGTTGACCACGAACGCGGGCATCGCGTACTTCAGGCACTCCTCCGCATCGGGCAACACCTTGCGCAGGGTGGCCCGCAGCGCCATCAGCGTCGAGCGTTGGGGCTCGGGCAGTTTCGCAAGGTGAGCTTCCACGCCAGCCGACATGCAATCGACTCTATGTGTCCATCGGGGAACTTGACACCATCAAGTCGACTGACTAGACACTGTCATGTGCACACTCCAGCCACCACCCTCCACCCGGACGCGAGGGTGCAGCGCCTGCGGTGGCGCATCCTCGCGATCCTCAGCCTCTCGGTGTTCCTCGCGGTCGTCGACAACCTGATCATCAACGTCGCGATCCCCACCCTCGCCCGCGAACTCGGCGCGACCACCAGTGGCCTTCAATGGATCGTCGACTCGTATGCGCTGGTGTTCGCCGGCCTCCTGCTCGCTGGCGGAGGGCTGGGTGACCGCTTCGGTCGGCTGCGCATCATGCAGATCGGCATGGTGCTGTTCGGCCTGTTCTCGGCATGGGCCGCCTTCACCGGCTCGACCGGTCAACTGATCGCCGCACGAGGGTTGATGGGCGTCGGGGCAGCGCTGGTGTTCCCCGCCACGCTCGCCATCGTGATCGATGTCTTCCGGGACCCCATCGAGCGCGCCAAGGCGATCGGCGTGTGGTCCGCGGTCTCGGGGGCCGCGGTCGCGTTCGGGCCGGTGATGGGTGGCCTGCTGCTCGAGCACTTCTGGTGGGGTTCGGTGTTCCTCATCAACATCCCCATCGTCCTCGTGGCGCTCGTGCTGCAATGGCGATTCGTCCCCGAGTCCCGCGACCCCGACAGCAAACCGCTCGATGTCCCGGGCTTCCTGCTCTCGATCGGTTTCGTCTCGCTGCTCGTCTACACGATCATCGAGGCACCCCACCGGGGGTGGACGAGCGCAGCCTCGATCGCCGGCTTCGCTGGCACCGCACTGCTCGCCGTCGGCTTCACGCGCCGAGAGCGCACCACCGAACATCCACTGCTCGACATCCGTGTGTTTCGCGACATGCGGGTGACGGCAGCCACCTCCTCGATCTTCATCGCGTTCTTCTCACTCTTCGGCTTCACCTTCCTCATCACCCAGTACTTCCAGTTCGTCCGCGACTACCTGCCCCTCGAATCGGGCCTGCGCACGCTTCCCTTCGCTGTCGGCGCTGCGGCCACCGCACCGTTCGCCGCCCGACTGGCGCTGCGATTCGGACCACGGCGAATCATCCCGGTCGGCCTGGTCTTCATGGGGGCAGCCCAGATCTGGGCGGGAACGCTGCGGGCCGACACCGCGTACTTCGGCCCGGTGATGGCCAGCATGGTGTTGATGGCGAGTGGGCTCTCGCTCGTCACCAGCCCCGCCTCGGAGTCCGTGATGGGTTCCCTTCCGAGGGAGATGGCCGGTGTCGGTTCCGCCATCAACGACACCAGCCGCGAGGTGGGCGGCACGCTCGGTGTGGCCATCATCGGCAGCATCTTCGCAAGCACCTACGGCCCGAGGATCGCCGAACTCCTGGCCCCGCTCGGGCTGCCGACCGAAGCGCTGTCCGCAGCGCGTGCATCCGTCGGGGCCGCGTTCGCCGTCGCCAAGGAGGCCGGCGACGCTGCAGGTGCCACCGTCATCCGCGGTTTCGCCAGCGACTCGTTCCTCGACGGGTTCCAAGTCGCCTGCACCACGGTGGGCGTGGTCGCTCTCGTGGGCGCTCTCCTCTCCTACCGGTTCCTCCCCTCGAGGGGACCACGCCACCCAGCGGATTCGACCGACACAGAGCCATCGATCCACCACAGCACGAAAGGCTCCCCAGCATGAGCACACAGCAACACGCCACGATCGCCCTGGCGAAGAAGAAGTGCATCTCGCTCACCACATTCAAGCGCGACGGCTCGGCCGTGTCCGCGCCGGTCTGGTTCAACGTCATCGGCGACACCATCGCCGTCACCACGCCTCGCGACTCGTGGAAGGTGAAGCGCATCGAGCGAAACCCTCGCGTCGAGTTCGCCGCGTGCACGCAACGCGGCCGTGTGACCGGCGCAACCTTCGCGGGTACCGCCCGCATCCTCCCCGACCACGAGTACGCGCCGATCGAGGCCGCGAAGAAGCGCCGCTACGTCAGCTTCCGCATCATCAGGCTCGTTCACCGCGATCAGGTGGCCATCGAGATCACACCCGACACCTGACGCAGCCGCGTCTCAGGGGGCCGTTGACCACAATCGGTCGACGAAGCGCTGGTCCTCGTCGTACAGCCAGCACTCCCGCAGCTTCCCGTCCTGCACCCGGTAGAGCAACACCCGGCGCACCCGGCGGGCTGGCTCACCCAGATCCTCCACGGCCAACAGCGCTCCCAGCGAGCTCCCCACCAGTACGTCCTCGACCTCGATCAACTTGCGGGAGGTTCGCACCGAGGCCAGGCCGAGCGCGGCGAACGCCGCATCGCGGCCTCGGTGCGTCCCCGCCAGTGGACTGCCACCCATGTAGTGCAGTTCGATGTCGTCGTGATACGAGGCCAGCACCGCCTCGAGATCCGAGGCCATCCACGATGCGGCGTACGCCCGCAGCACTCGCTCGGTCTCGTCGTGTTCCGCCATGACCCGACGCTAGTCGTTCACCTTCACCACACGACCGGGCCAGTGGCCTCGAGCGCACGACCCTCGGCGCGAACGCCTCGGTCGACCAGGTCGGCAGCAAGTTCCTGCCACAACGCCTTGAGGCGGTAGTGCGGCACACGGGGGTAGAGGTGGTGGATGGCGTGGTGGTCGTGACCGCGGATCAGCAGACCCGAGCCGGGGAACACCGCCACCCGGGTGTGCCGGTAACGGCTGGTCTCGTTCGCCGGGTGGTGCGGGTACCAGGCGAAGATGAACATCAGCCAGCACAGCTGCACTCGGGCGGGCAGCCACCACAACAGCAACGCCTCCACACCGTGCCCGGTCACGAAGCTCAGCACCAGCACCAGCGTGGTGAGGAACCAGAAGCGCACCTGCGACTTGCCCTCCTGGCCGCTGGCCTGACGGTTCTGGAACACCGCACGCATCTGTGGCGGCAGCAGCACCCTGGTCGGCGGCACGAGGGCGAACAGCGGCAGGAACGAGTAGAGCATGGTCATGCCGTAGAACTTCACCGGCAACTCGCCGAGGCGACCATCGGTGAAGTGGTCGGGGTCGCGAACAGGATCGTTCGTGTAGGCGTGATGGCGCATGTGCCCGGCTCGGTGCGACGAGAAGTTGATGCCGGTGGGAACAGAGCAGAGCGTGCCGATGAGGTCTTCCGCCCGTCGGCCCTTGGCGTTCCGGCCCCAGATGTTGCGATGGGTGGCCTCGTGCATCGGCATGTAGAACGTGCTGGCGAACACGGAGTTGAGCAACAGTCCCGCCCACAACGGCAACGTCCCATTGACTCCCAGCACGATCACGCCCAACCAGCACACAGCGAAGACGAGGAAAGTGGCGATGATGCGGTACTGCACCCCACCCCAGTAGTTGGCAGCCACGGCATTCTCGGCGCGTACCTGCGCTGCCCGGTCGGCGTCGGCCCCGGCAACTGCCTGCTCGGTGATCACGGACTCGAGGTCTTCCGGCGCGGGAACATCAGCGGTCATCGGCGCACGTTAGCCCTCTCCCGTCAGCGGCGAGTGGCCTCGAACCAGGGCACCGCGGCATCGACGATCGCCCGCTGGCGCGCCAGTCGGCAGTGAGCCATTGCCACCCGGCCGAACTGCACGAGGCCTGCCGCATCGAGTACCTCGCCGAGTTGTTCGAAGTCGTCGGCGTCGGGCTCTGGCGAGTGCCACCTCACCACCATCGACCGGCCGTCGACCACCACGGTCGACGCATGCTCCACGGGCACCTTGCCCGGCCACTGAGCGCGTGATTCGGCGAGATGCAACGACGTGTTGTTGCCGTGCCCCACACCCAACAGCAGCACCTTCGCATCGAGTTCGTACAGCCGGCCGAGCGGCGACCCATTCCCGAAACTGTCGGCCAGGGGGTGGTCGCGAACGATCGTCTCCGCCTGCGCGCCTGCTGCCATGTGCGAGTGCAGCGGATGTGTGCTGCGAACGGTGCTGCGGCGCATCAGCAGGTTCCCGGCGATCGCCCCCATGCCACGCAGCGGGGTTGCATACGGGTCGAACGCAGGCCGCTCGTGCACGATTGCGTCCCACCACTCCCTCGGCACCGGCGGGTTCGACCACCCCTCCGGATGCGACCAGTCGCCGCTGTGCGACGGCATGGTGACTGTGCCGGCCGGGCCGACGGATTCGAGCAGCGCATCCACCACCGCGGCCGCGCCGCCCGCCACCCAGCCGAGCGCGTTGAGCGAGGAATGCACCACCAACACATCGCCCAGCTCCACCCCGAGAGCGCGCAGGTCGCGCACCAACGAGCCGACGGTGGCCGGGGTCGTTGTGCGACCGATCGACTCAGACTCCGCCATATCGGCCGAGCCTACAAACGCCTGAAGAGTGCACCGAAGGCACTGTCGAGTTGTAACTCAGGCCGGTCAGGCAAAGACGACCGGATCGGTCGTCGCGACCTGACCACGACCGGTCTTACGGGCGGCCAGAAGCACTCGGATCAGAGTCCGTGTTCGGCACGGAAGTGGCCCACGATCGCGTTCGCGTGCCCGTGCCCCATACCGTGCTCGGTCCTCAACATGGCCACCATGTCCATGTGTTTGGTGCCGGCCGGCATCGCTGCCAGCAGTGACTTCCAGTGAGAGATCGGCTGGCCGTACTTCCTCTCGATCGACGGGAAGTAAGAAGCCGGCCCGGTGACCTTCTCAGCGCTCATCCCCGGCCACCTACATGAGCGAACGCAACCCACCGGAGAGACCCACGGCTACGTTCTCGCCATGCGCTACCTGTTCGCCGTCATTGCCAGCCAGAGCGCCGTCGTGAGTGCGTCGTCCACCGAGATGGCCGCCATCGACGCCTTCAACGACAAGATCGAGGCCGCTGGCCAACGGGTGATGGCCGCAGGTGTTGCCTCACCCGACGCCGCGATCGTGTTCGACAATCGTGACGGTCGGGCACTCGTAGCCCACGGGCCCGTCATCGATGCCGACGACTTCATGGCCGGGTTCTGGGTGATCGAGGCAGAGAACGACGACGTTGCCCACGCTCTTGCCGCCGAGGCGTCGCTCGCGTGCAACCGGAGAATCGAAGTCCGTCCGTTCCTGCGCTGAACGACCCGACCGGTACTCTCGCCGACGTGACGACTGCGGGCGTGTTCAGGGTGACGGTGCGGGGCCGCTTCGACAAACTCGACGACTCACATCGCGCATACCTGCTGCGGGCGCAGCCCGAGCACGACATCTTCAAGTCGGCGTACACCGCCGAGGGAACCTTCACCTACGACGACCGACTGCTGTTCTTCAATCTTCGGTACGAGGTGCGCACCGACCGCGGCGCGGACGACGCAGCGACCACAGGGCTGCTCGAAGCAGAGGCCTTCCTGCGCACCTTGGGCTATGGCTTCAAGGGACTGAAGGTCGACGTGGTCGACACATCCGCCATGTGGAGTGCGGGCTGACCGATGTTCGCGAGAAACCCCCCGTCGATCTTCGTCTCAACCGGGTCACCTGAGATCCGAATCTTTGCGTTCATCCGATTGAGGGCTCGGCCAAGGCGATCAAGGTTGTCCCGCTCACGGTCAGGAATGACGTCGAGGTCTCGGGTCATGATTGGCGACCCTCTCAGATTCGCTGCAAAGCCACCGAGTACCACGTAGTCGACACCTTCGGAGTTGAGGATTCGACACATCTCGAAAGGGTCGAATTCGGTCATGGGGCGACTGCTCTCGCCCTCGCAGCAGACTCGCGGGCCTCAGCCATCGCGTTGGCAACGCGAACCATCTCACGTGCTCGCTCGGCAACGGTCAGCCGAAGCAGTGCGCGAATCTGGGTGACATCGACCCCGCGCCAATCCTCGTTCGGGCTCTGCCACTCGTCCACGAGGCGAGTCTACGCCGAGGGGTGTCACGCCCGTTTGAGGTCGGCGACGAGGCCTTCGCTGGCTTCCACCAACTTGTGGGGTTCGATGCCGAACACGTCGTGCCACGTACCGGCAGCCGCCCACACCTCGTCGTACTGCAGCAGGTCGGGGTCGATGAACACGCGCAGGTGGGTCTTGTGACCGAACGGGGGCACGCCACCGTTGCCTTCTGAATGCACTCAGCGCCCGAGGGCTCCGATGAACTCGGTGACATCGACGCCGGCCTGGCGGAGGATGCCGCCCAACGTTCCCCTCTTGACCTCGCGATGGAGCGGCACCACACATCCCGACGCTCCGCGACGCATCATGACGTGGCTTCCACGTTGACGAACCGCGACGACGCCGAGTCGCTCCGACGCACGAACAACTTCAGCACCCGAGAGGTGCGGGAGTTCAGGCAACGTCGGCGATGTGGAAGGTGGTGATCACTGGCCGCTCACCGAGCGGCAAAGGAAACTCTTCGAGATACAACGCCGTTGCTTCGGCCAGGTTGCGCAGCGCTTCCGCTTGCGTCTCGCCCTCCGAGGTGGTGCCCGTCTCCGGGTTGAGAGCACTGAACCCGCCCTCGGGCGCGGCCCACAACACTGCGGTGAATTCCACAGCGTCGGCCGGAGTGCTCATGTCGACATCTAACCGGCAGCGATCGCGAATCGCAAGACACGTGGCGGTCAATCGACTCGATCGACCTGTTCCTTCACCTTCTGATCGAGTGAGCGCAACACACAGAACTCGTTCCCCTCGGGGTCCGCCATGACGACCCACGGGACACCGACCTGTCCGATGTCGACGCGTCGCGCCCCAAGGCGCTGCAACCGTTCCACTTCCGCTTGCTGGTCATCGGGGCGGAGGTCGAAGTGCACCCGGTTCTTCGTTGTCTTGCTGTCATGACCGGGCATCAGGGCAAGCCGCCGACCGGAACCATCTCCTGCCACAAGCAGGTGCCCCCCGGACGGTCCGGTCCACACGTGCTCGAGGTCGAGCGCCTCACACCAGAAGGCCGTCATCGCGTCGAGGTCGACACAGTCGATGAGAACACAGTCGATGGTGAGCGCCATCTGCCGATCATGGCAGCAGAGCCGCCCGGAACGCCCGGCCATCTCGAGAGGCTTCCGCTCAGCCGCGCTTGAGGTCGGTCACCAAGCCCTCGCTCGCCTCGACCAGCTTGTGGGGCTCGATGCCGAACACGTCGTGCCAGGTGCCGGCTGCTGCCCACACCTCGTCGTACTGCAGGAGATCGGGGTCGATGAAGATGCGCAGGTGCGTGGTGTGGCCAAACGGTGGGACGCCTCCGATGCCTTCTGAATCCCGTCGACATTCTGACATGTTGGCGTGACACGATGACCCGATGTTCGACGATGTGCTGAACGCGGTCGCGCGTGCCGGTGATGTCCTGAGCAATGTCGGCATCACCGACGTCGCCGTCGGCGTACGGCCGGTGGGCGGTGGCGGCATCAGTTCCGTGTTCGACGTCTCGACCCGCGACGGTGCCAACTACATCGTGAAGATCTACCCAGACGCCTTCGCGTGGAAGCTCGCGAAGGAGGTGTTCGTCTACCGGCAGATGGCGGCGGTCAAGGATCTGCCGACGCCGAAGGTGATCGGCTGGGACGACAGTCGCAGCATCATCGATGCCAACTTCCTCGTCCTTTCGAAACTGCCGGGCGACATGATGAGCGCTGCCGTGGATGCATCTGTCGACGAACAGGCCAACGTGTATCGCCAGCTGGGCAAGGTCGCCCGCTCAGTCCACCGGCTCACGTTCGACCAGTTCGGCTATCTCTACACCGGAGTGGTCGCCGGACACGCGACCAACAAGGAGTACATGAGACTCCAGTTCGACAAGAAGCTCGCTGAGTTCCGGGCGCTGGGTGGCGTCGCGGAGGTGGGCGCCGCCATCGAGCGGTTCGTGGATGAACGGGCAGACGCGTTCGGTGTTTGCGTGTCGGCGTCGCTGTGCCATGACGACATGTACGAGAACAACATCCTCGTGGAACGGACAAGTAGGGGTCTTGTCCTGAGCGGGTTGCTCGATGTGGAGAATGCCGTCGCGGCCGACCCCCTCATCGACCTGTCGAAGACGTGGCTCTATTCGATTCGATCCGCCGACCACAAATGGCGAGGTCTCGTGGAGGGTTACGGCGACCTCGGCGATCGAGCGGCCGAACGACTCGATCTCTACCGCCTCTACCACTCATTGGAATTGTGGGACTGGTTCGCTCAGACCGGAAATCGAATCGGTGTCGAGAGCGTGTCGCCGGATCTGGTCGCGTTCTCGTCCACGCCCGGCGAATGGTGACAGGACCAAGTCGACCGAACGTCATGACACCCCCGGGTTAGCCTGTCAGCTTGGCTCGACGCGCCGACGACCTGGGACCCACCATCGTGGTGGTGAACCCCGATGAGGACTGCTCCGCAACCGCGGGGCGTCTCATCGTCGACGAGGTCCTCGACGCACCGGTCGAGCCGTCACCCGAATCGCTCCATGCAGCCGAGATCCTCCGCGAGCTCCGAGACGCCACGCAGTGACCCGCGTCGTCATCGACGCGTCGGCCGGCGCTGAGATCGTCACCGCGACGGCGCGCGGGCGAGCCCATGCCCGCCTGCTGCCGAACGATGCCGAGCTCTGGGTGCCGGAGCACTTCTACGTCGAAGTGCTCGGCGTGCTTCGGCATCAGTCGGTCGTGACTCACATCATCAGTCCCGACAGAGCGGAACTCGCCATTGATCGCCTTCGCCGCTGGCACCTCCGACGGGCGGCCGTCGCACCCTTGGTCCTCCCAGCCTGGTCACGTCGCCACAACATGTCGGCCGCCGACGCCGTGTACGTGGCACTCGCCGAGCAACTCGGCGCCTCCTTGCTCACCGACGATCACCGGCTGATCCGCACACCGTCGTTTCCATCAGGTGTGACCGTCCTCCAGCTGCCGTTGCGATGATCGTCAACCGCGTTTGAGGTCGGTGACCAAGCCTTCGCTGGCCTCGACCAGCTTGCGGGGTTCGATGCCGAACACGTCGTGCCAGGTGCCCGCCGCGGCCCACACCTCGTCGTACTGCAGCAGGTCGGGGTCGATGAAGATGCGCAGGTGCG
>JBJTXX010000284.1:0-1569 GCA_046082485.1 Actinomycetota bacterium | reverse complement strand
GGGTCCTGGAACACGATCTGCATGCTGCGGCGCAGTCGCCGCAGGTCGCCGGTCGACATTCCCACCAGTTCCTGGCCCTTGAACCTCACCGAACCCGAGGTGGGCTCGGCGAGCCGCAGCACGCAGCGACCGACGGTGGTCTTACCGCTGCCGCTCTCGCCCACAAGGCCCACGGTCTGACCCGCGGCGACCGAGAACGACACACCGCTGACGGCGTGCACCGTCTTGCGGATGGCTCGCAGACCCTTCGAACCCTTGACCACGAACTCCTTGACGAGGTCGTTGACCTCCAGCACCACGTCGCTCATGCCGTCACCTCGTTGGCGTGCAAGATCTCGTTGGCCCGCACACAGGCCGTCCACGACCGGCCGAACTGCACCAGTTCGGGAACGGGGTCGGCGGCACAGCGGTCGGTGGCGTGTTCGCAACGCGCACGGAACGCGCACCCGCTGGGCGGCCGCAGCATGTTCGGGGGCGAGCCGGCAATCGGCTCGAGGCGCTCCTGACCGTGTCGGGGCAGGGAATGCAAGAGACCCATCGTGTAGGGGTGGGTCGGCCGGTCGAACAGGTCGATGATGGTGCCACGCTCCACCACGCGCCCGGCGTACATCACCTGCACGCGGTCTGCCACCCGGGCGATCACGCCCAGGTCGTGGGTGATCATCACCACGGCCGTGCTCATGTCGCGCTGGATGCGCTGGACGACCTCGAGGATCTGCGCCTGCACGGTCACGTCGAGCGCCGTGGTGGGCTCGTCGGCGATGAGCACCTCGGGGTCGTTGGCGATCGCCATGGCGATCATCACGCGCTGGCGCATGCCGCCCGAGAACTCGTGCGGGTACTGGCGGGCACGGTCCTTGGGCTGCGGGATGCCCACGATGTCGAGCAGTTCCACCGCCCGGGTGCGGGCCTCGGCCTTGCCGACCTTGCTGTGGGCCTGCAGCATCTCGACGATCTGGTTCCCGATGCGCTGCACGGGGTTCAGGGCCGACAGTGGGTCCTGGAAGATCATCGCCACGCGCTTGCCGCGCACGGCGCGCAGGGTGGTCTTGTCGGCACCCACCAGCTGCGTGCCGCCGACGGTGGCGGAACCGGTGATCACCGCGGTGCTGGGCAGCAGACCCATCGCCGCCAGGAACGACACCGACTTGCCGGAACCGCTCTCGCCCACCACGCCCACCATCTCGCCGGGCGCGACGTCGATGTCGACGCCTCGCACGGCCTGCACGAGGCCGTTGGGGGTGCGGAACGACACCTTCAGGTCACGAAGCTGCAGCACTGACTCGGTCACGGCTCAGGCCCCCTTGTCGAGCTTCGGGTCGAGCGCGTCGCGCATGCCGTCACCGATGAAGTTGATGCACACGGCCAGCAGCACCAGTGCACCGCAGGGGAACACCACCAGCCACCAGTTGCCCTGTCGGGCACCGCTGCGGGACAGCTCGATGAGCTTGCCGAGCGATGTCGAGTTGGCGCCCGGCTGCGGGCCGAAGCCGAAGAACGACAGCACCGACTTGGAGGTGATGGCGCCGATGACCGACAGCGTCAGCGCCACCAGGATCGGCCCGATCG
>JBJTXX010000283.1:0-758 GCA_046082485.1 Actinomycetota bacterium | reverse complement strand
GGGGTCGATGCGCTCGAGCACGCTGTGCACCATCGTTCCGAAGGCGGTGCCGCCCTTCACGCTGCGCAACGGCATCACCGGGCCCACGGGCGCCGGTTCGGGTTGGCCGGGCTGCGCCGCCGCAGTGCCGGTGCCCTCCTCCACACCGTCCTCGGGAGGGTCGTCGGGTTCGTCGGCGCCACCGGCCACGGGGGCCTGGTGCATCCAGTCGTCGGGCCGGTCAGCCGTGATCGAACTGAACGACCAGCGCTTCCACGCGGCGTCGCGCACCACACGGCCATCGGCGTCGGCCACCGACAGTTGCGGCAGCAGATCGGGGTCGGTGATCGGCGACCACCACGACCGGCTGGACGCAGCGGGAAACATCCGCGCCTCGATGCACCCCTCGGATCGCTCGACCAACGGCGCCAGACGCTCGAGCACCTCGTCATCGGACGGGTTCGGCACATGTGCGAGGTCGGCCTTCACCCCACCCCTCGGGCCGATGCCCGGGTCGGGTCGGGAATTGAGGGGGTTCCCCAACTCGTCACGGTCGAACAACACCGTGTTGATCGATGACCGTTTCGCGACCTCGACGGGCGCCCACCACAGCACAGTGCGGTGCTCGCCGCGGGTGAGGCCGACGTACAGCAAGCGCAGACGGTCGCCCCGGGCGCCGATGTCGTCGAAATACTTGCAGCCGGGTGGCCCGCAACGCGACCTCTCCATGCCGCTGGCCCGCGCCGCCATCATCGACGACCTGGTGAGCCGTGTCGTCG
>JBJTXX010000282.1:0-6875 GCA_046082485.1 Actinomycetota bacterium | reverse complement strand
GGGCGCCACCCTCGCGCTCGGGGTTGCCGTAGATCTGGACGCCGGCTTCCTGGTAGCTCTTCGTGCCGAGGTACACCCAGCGCAGCTGGTCCTCGATGTGGGGGAAGGTCTTCAGCACGCTGCCGTTCACGAAGCCGTAGGCCGAGCCCACGCCCTCGCCACCACCACCGTGGCAGCCCGAGCAGTTCGTGGCGTACACGACCGCGCCGTCGCCGAGGGGGCCCGACGCCTCGACCTCGGGCGGCACCATCGCGCGGACGTACATGAACATCCACACCGGCAGGATGCTGAGGGTGAGCATCGCCCACACCGGGATCTTCTTGCGGGCCTTGTAGGCGGCGACCACGGGGGTGTCGGGCTTGACGACCGGCGCGGCCGGCGCGGCAGGCGCCGCTGCCTTGGCGACGGGTGCGGCCGGGGCGCTGGCGACGGCGGGGGTGGGGGCAGGGGCGTCGGCGGGGGCCTCTGCGCTACCGGCCTTGGCCTTGGCTGCCTGGCTCCGCTTCAGCAGGTGCTCGGGAATCTCGGTCACGGGATCGCACGATAGACGGAGAAGCGCCCCGATCGGGAAATCCACCGCGGTCGTCCGGCACACGACCGGCACCGGACGGGCATGGCACACGTCACATTGCACGAGTTCACGAGGGCATGCCCTCCGCAGGGCGCGCGTGGTAGACCTGAACTCGTACGCCCAGCCCGGGGCTGCAAGGTCCCCTCTTCTGCCGACGAGTTGGGACGCCGCACTGGTGGCGTGGCTAGTGTTCGTGCAGCAGTTCACGAAGAAGGGCAACCGAGTTGCAGATCGCATTCGAAACGAACCCACTGAAGTGGCCGGGCGTGAACCTCGCTTTCCTGTTCTCGTTCTTCCTCGCCACGGGTCTTGCGCTGTTGGTGATCCCCTACGCGAAGCGCCGCCCGAAGGGCACGCCGACCAGTTGGGGCGAGGCCATGCTCGCCTCCGTCTATGCCTTCGGCGTGATGTTCATCGCCTTCGGCGTGGCGCCGCACCAGTTCATCGACCATGCCGACAAGGAACTGGGTTGGTCGAAGAACCTCGTCATCTACGGCCCCGGCGACATCCTGAAGCCGAAGGCACTGGGCGGCTGGTTCCCGTTCACGATGTCGTACGAGGCCGTCCGCGACATCGTCGTCATCGTCATCCACGTCTGGTTCTTCGGCCTCCTGATCTACCTGTGGGGCAAGTGGCAGAAGCGCGGCGACGCGAAGCCCGGCACCGAGTTGGCCACCAGTTCGTTCGGTCGTCCCTTGGTGAAGAAGGGCTGACCTCATGGCGAGGACCGACGCCAATCCGCCGATGATGCCCTTCACCGACGAGTACCTGCTCGTCGAGGTGGACGCGGACTATCTGTCGAAGGCGGTGAAGCCCAAGCAGTTCATCCACATCGACCAGACCGAGTGCATCATGTGCGAGGGCTGCGTCGACATCTGCCCCTGGAAGTGCATCCACATGGTGGCCCCCGAGGCCATCGCGGAATCCAGCGGCACCGAGCGCCCGGGCCTCGACCCGAGCGACAACGTCGTCTTCATCATCGACGACGACATCTGCACCCGCTGCCAACTGTGCGTGGATCGTTGCCCCACTGGGGTCATCATCCTCGGCAAGGCGGGGGCGCCGGGCACCACCGGCGATTCGCACACACGTACCAACAACCATGGCTATGCCTACGGAATGCGGCTCTGAGGAAGAGAGATGGCAAAGATCATCGACGACACCCCCCGTCCTACCGTCAAGGACCGCGTCAACAAGACGCTCGATGGCGTGCAGGGCAGCCAGGCGTGGAACAGCATCTTCCGGCCGGGCTCCATCTTCCGCAAGGGCTACACCGACAGCCCTCGTAACCGCAGCTACGTGATCATGAACTCGGTGCTGTACCACCTGCACCCGGTGAAGGTGAAGCGCCATGCCGTGAAGGTCAGCTACACGCTGTGCCTCGGCGGCCTCAGCTTCTTCCTGTTCATCCTGCTCACCGTGACCGGCATCTTCCTGATGTTCTTCTACCGCCCCACCGACGTGCAGGCGTGGAACGACATCTCGAACCTGCAGACATCGGTGGCGTTCGGCCTACTTGTCAGGAACATGCACCGATGGGGTGCGCACCTCATGGTGTTGTCCGTGTTCCTGCACATGGCCCGCGTCTTCTACCACGGCGCCTACAAGCCGCCCCGTGAGTTCAACTGGGTGATCGGCGTGGTGCTGCTGATGCTCACCCTGCTGCTGTCGTTCACCGGCTACCTGCTGCCGTGGGACCAGTTGGCGCTGTGGGCCGTGACCGTGGGTACGAACATGATGGGCTACACGCCGGTGCTGGGCACCCAGGTGCGGTTCGTGTTGCTCGGCGGCAAGGAGATCGGTGGCGACACGCTGCTGCGCTGGTACGTGCTGCACGTGCTGATGCTGCCATTCGTGATCGTGATCTTCATGGCCATCCACTTCTGGCGAGTCCGCAAAGACGGCGGCATCTCGGGTCCCCTGTGAGCGATGGAGGCTGATCGATGACCGAAATTCCCGAACACCTCCTCAAGCGGGCGCAGGCCGCCCGCGAGAAGGCAGCCGCCGAGAGCGGCAGTGCCGGCGCCGAGGCGTCGGGCGGCGAGGCCGCTGCTGACCCGCGCATCCCCGCACACCTCCTCGAGCGCAGCAAGGCCGCCCGTGGCAAGGCCGACGTTGGCGAGGGTGGCGGTGCCGTGGCAGTGCAGGAGAAGGTGGCCAGCGTGGTGGCTGCAGGTCCGGCATCGGGCGGTCTGCCCGTGGGTGCCGGCCCCGGCGGCCACACCCAGCGCCTGCTGACCGTCGTCAAGAGCGGCAGCATCCAGGATGTCAAGGCCACGCCGGTCGACAAGGTGCACACCTGGCCGCACCTGCTGGCTGGCGAGTTCGTCGCCGCGCTCGCGTGTCTGTCGTTCACGTTCTTCTTCTCGATCTTCGTGAACGCGCCGCTGCTGCAGCAGGCCAACATCAACAAGACGCCGAACCCGTCGAAGGCTCCCTGGTACTTCCTCGGTCTGCAGGAACTGCTCACGATGTTCCACCCGATGATCGCCGGTGTGACCATTCCCGGCGTGGGCCTCATCGTGCTGATCCTGGCTCCCTACATCGACAAGAACCCGTCGAACAAGCCCGAGGACCGCAAGTTCGCCATCTCGCTGCAGACGGTGCACCTGATGTTCTGGGCCGTGCTCGTCATCATCGGCTCGTTCTTCCGCGGTCCCGGTTTCAACTTCACGCTCCCGTGGCGTGACGGCATCTTCTTCGAACTGTGAGGCAATCGCTGTCATGAGTCCTGCCGCCATCATCGTCATCGCCGTCGCCGTGCTCGCGGTGCTGTTCGCCGTCGTGTTGCTGACCGCTGCTCGCAAGAGCGACGTCCGCGGCGCCGGCGCCCTCAGCCGCGAGACCCGTCGCCGCGACAAGGACGCCCAGATCGATGCTGCGCCGGTCACCGGCCGCGAGGTCGAGCGTGCTGCCACCGAGGCCCGCCAGCAGACGCTGGTGGCCGCCCGCACCCAGGCCCCCACCGTGTGGGTCGAGCCCGACGCCGAGGAGATCGGCGTCAGCCGTCGCCAGTTCTTCAACCGTGCCACCGTCACGCTGATGAGCGCCGGCCTCGGCGCCTTCGCCGCAGCCGGTTTCGTCGCCTTCCTGTGGCCCACCGCAGCCCCGGTGTTCGGTGGCAAGGTGGCGGTGGGCAAGCTCGACGACATCCTCTCGAGCATCCGCGCCAACGGCGGTTTCTTCTACAGCTCGAGCGCCCGCTCGTACCTCACGGTCTACCCGTCGGAGGCCCTGCCGAAGGCGAAGGGCGTGAAGGAGTACGGCACGTTGCTGGGCGGCATGGAGGGCGGCGTGGTCGCCCTCTACCAGAAGTGCCCGCACCTCGGCTGCCGAGTGCCCGAGTGCAAGAGCAGCCAGTGGTTCGAGTGCCCCTGCCACGGCTCGCAGTACAACCGCGCCGGTGAGAAGAAGGCCGGTCCCGCACCTCGCGGCATGGACCACTGGCCGGTCAGCGTCTCGGCCACCGGCGATGTCGTGATCGACACGTCCACCCCAGTCACGGGTGCCCCGATCGGCACCAACACCACCGGCCAGGAGGCCGAGGGTCCGCACTGCATCACCGGCGGCGGAGGCTCGCACTCATGATCGCGCTCAACACCACGGCCATCGCATGGGTCCTGCTCGCAGTGATCGTGATCGGCTGGATCACCTACTACTTCCTCAACAACTCGGGCGCTCGTCGTGAGCTGGGCTCGGAGGCCGAGGTGGCCCCGAACCGCAAGCCGTACTACGACGACGAGGTGCTCGAGGGTCGTCGCCTCGAGCGCATGCAGTTGCTCGGCGTGCTGCTGCTCGCGACGATGGTCATCGGCCTTCCCGTCTACTGGATCCTCGAGCCGGGCCGTCAGGCCGGGGCCACCAAGGGCACGGCGAATCGCTTCGTGTCGTGGGGCGAGCAGCTGTTCCAGACCACGGCGAACGGCGGCTTCAACTGCGCTGGCTGCCACGGAGGTCTGAAGGCCACTGGTGCTCAGGCCCCGTACGCGGTGACCGATCCCAAGACCGGCGAGGTCAAGGCCGTCAACTGGTACGCCCCGGCGCTGAACACCGTGTACTACAGGTTCAGCCGGTCTGAGGTGAAGTTCATCCTCGACTACGGCCGCCCGTTCTCGCCCATGTCGGCGTGGGGCGCCCCCGGCGGTGGCCCGATGACCGAGCAGAACATCGAGACCCTGCTCGCCTATCTCGAGAGCATCCAGATCGAGCCGGAGAGCTGCGTGGGCGACGTAAAGTTCCCCGCAACCGCCGACCCGCGCATCTGCGAGGGCGGCACGCTGCCGCAGACGAACAAGGACGAGATCCAGAAGAGCGTCGACGCCTACCTGAAGGCGAACCCCGGTGCATCCGAGGGTGAGGCGCTGTTCAACCTCGACCTTGCGTCGGGCGCCTACAGCTGCGCCCGCTGCCACACCCAGGGCTGGAGCTACGGCGACCCCGGCGTGTCGGCGCAGGGCGGTATGGGCTGGAACCTCACGGGCGGTGCGACGAACTCGCACTTCCCGAACGAGGCCGACATGATCGCCTTCATCAAGGTCGGCTCGACCTACGGAAAGAAGTACGGCATGCAGGGTCAGGGTTCTGGCCGCATGCCCGGGTTCGGTCACCTCCTCACCGACGAGCAGATCAAGGCCGTCGTCGAATACGTGCGGGGGCTGTGATGCAAGCACTGCTGGCCATCAACTGGGAGCCCGAACTCCGCGGCATCCTGATCGTCATCATCTCGGTGGGCGTGCTGTGCGGCAGCGTCTACCTGCTGCTCGGCACGAACATGGGCGCCCGTCTGGGTTTCCTGGTGACGTTGGCGGCACTCGCGGGATGGATGTTCCTGATGGGCGCCATCTGGTGGTCCTACGGCAAGGGTCTGCTCGGCCCCGACGCCGCATGGAAGCCGATGTCGAACGTCACGGTCATCCGTGATCAGGGCAAGTTGTACGAAGTGGGCATCCTCGGCGAGAGGTTCACCCCGACCGATGATGCACCTGCCGATGCCTCGAAGGTCACCGACCTGTTGAAGTCGAGCGGCTGGAACAAGCTCGACTCGGCGTTGCCGTCGTTCCAGCAGGCCGGTTCGGCGGGAACGGTGTTCATGGAGGAATCCGGAGCGTTCTCGGCCGGTGAGTTCACCGTCGTCAACGTGTACGACAAGGGCGGCGAGCGCTACCCCAAGATCGGCGAGAGCATCGACTTCATCGCGTTCTTCCACGAGCCGCGCTACGCGCTGGTCGAGGTGGCTCCCCTCGTGCCACAGCGAACCGAGCCGGGCCGAGCACCAGCACGCCCGGTCATCGACACCTCGCGCTCTCACGAGTACGTCTACATGATCCGCGACCTCGGCTCGAAGCGAAAGCCTGCGGCGATCATCACCATCGCGTCGCTGGTGATCTTCCTCATCTCGTGTTGGCTGCTGCATCGTCGTGACCGTCAGGTCGGCACGAACCTGTCGGCCAAGGCCCTGCCCGAGAAGGTCTGACGCATGGGCCAGTACCTTCCGGTCGTCGTCCTGATGGTGCTGGCCATCGCGTTCGGTGCGCTCAGCTTCGGAGCCTCGAGGCTGCTTGCGCCGCGCCGGCCCTCTGCGGCGAAGGAAGCACCGTACGAGTGCGGCATCGTGCCCAGTCGTGAGCCACCGGAACGCTTTCCCGTCACGTTCTACGTGGTGGCGATGCTGTTCATCATGTTCGACATCGAACTGATTTTCATCTACCCCTTCGCCGTCGACCGCAGTTTCCTCGGGTCGTACGCGCTGTGGGAGATGGTGGCGTTCAGCGTCGTGTTCTTCGGGGCCTTCGTCTACGTGGTGGCCCGTGGGGCGCTCGACTGGGGCCCGGTGGCCCGCCAGCGTCGCCTCGATCCCGCTCTCTCCCCCGAGCGCACGCTCAGCAGCACCATCCGACGCGTGGGTCTCGAGGGACGTCCCGACGGAGAAGCCGCATGAGCATCGTCCAGAACGTCCTCGACGACGGCCTCGGCGGACTGCAGCACAACGCCATCACCGCCAAACTCGAGGACTTGGTGAAGTGGGCGCGCAGCCGCAGTTCGTGGCCTGCCTCGTTCGGCCTTGCGTGCTGCGCCATCGAGATGATGGCGACCGGCGCTGCGCACTACGACATCAGCCGCTTCGGCATGGAGGTCTTCCGCGCCTCGCCGCGTCAGGCCGACATCATGATCGTCGCCGGCCGGGTCAGCCAGAAGATGGCACCGGTGCTGCGCCAGGTGTACAACCAGATGATGGAGCCCAAGTGGGTCATCAGCATGGGCGTGTGCGCCAGCAGCGGCGGCATGTTCAACAACTACGCGATCG
>JBJTXX010000281.1:0-2253 GCA_046082485.1 Actinomycetota bacterium | reverse complement strand
GCCCGGCTACCGCCTCGACGACCAGGACCACTTCGCCAACCGTCGCATCCGCAGCGTCGGCGAACTCATCCAGAACCAGGTGCGCATCGGCCTCAGCCGTATGGAGCGCGTCGTCCGTGAGCGCATGACCACCCAGGACGTCGAGGCGATCACGCCGAACACGCTGGTGAACATCCGCCCGGTCGTGGCGGCGATCAAGGAGTTCTTCGGCACCTCGCAGCTGTCGCAGTTCATGGACCAGGTCAACCCGCTGTCGGGCCTCACCCACCGTCGCCGTCTGTCGGCGCTCGGCCCCGGTGGTCTCAGCCGCGAGCGCGCCGGCTTCGAAGTCCGCGACGTGCACTTCAGCCACTACGGCCGCATGTGCCCGATCGAGACGCCGGAAGGCCCGAACATCGTTCTGATCGGTGGGCTCAGCACGTTCGCCCGGGTGAACCCCTACGGCTTCATCGAGACGCCCTACCGCGTGGTGAAGAACGGCAAGGTCACGAGCGACATCCGCTACATGGCCGCCGACGAGGAAGAGAACTACGTCGTCGCCCAGGCCAACACCCCGCTGAACCCCGACGGCACCTTCAAGGAAGACCGTGTGTTGGTGCGCCGCAGCCCGCAGGCCGCCAGTCTCGACGACCTGCGCAAGATGCTGGAGGCCGAGAGTTTCTTCGGCGCCACCACCGACATCGCCTCGGTGTCGCCGTCGGAAGTGCAGTTGATGGACGTCAGCCCGAAGCAGATCGTCTCGGTCGCCACGGCTCTCATCCCGTTCCTCGAGCACGACGATGCGAACCGTGCGCTCATGGGCGCCAACATGCAGCGTCAGGCCGTGCCGCTGGTGCGTGCCGAGGCCCCCTACGTGGGCACCGGCATCGAGGACCGCGCAGCGCGCGACGCCGCCGACCTCATCCAGGCCACGGGCGATGGCGAGGTCACCGAGGTGACCGGCACCAGCCTCACCGTCGTCTACAAGGAGGGCGGCAAGAAGGTCTACTCGCTCGAGAAGTTCCAGCGCTCGAACCAGGACACGTGCATCAACCACCGCCTGCGGGTGAAGGAGGGCGACAAGGTCGCCAAGGGCACGATCCTTGCTGACGGCCCCAGCACCGACATGGGCGAACTGGCGCTCGGCAAGAACCTGCTCGTGGCCCTGATGCCGTGGGAGGGCTACAACTTCGAGGACGCCATCATCCTCAGCGAGCGTCTGGTGAAGGACGACGTGCTGACGTCGATCCACATCCACGAGCACGAGGTCGATGCCCGCGACACGAAGCTGGGTCCGGAAGAGATCTCGCGTGACATCCCGAACCTCAGCGACGACATCCTGCGCGACCTCGACGACCGCGGCATCATCCGCGTCGGCGCCGAGGTGGGCCCCGGTGACGTGCTCGTCGGCAAGGTCACCCCGAAGGGCGAGACCGAGCTGACGCCCGAGGAACGCCTGCTGCGCGCCATCTTCGGCGAGAAGGCCCGCGAGGTGCGTGACACCAGCCTGAAGGTGCCCCACGGCGAGAGCGGCAAGGTCATCGACGTCCGCGTCGTCAGCCGCGAGGACGGCCAGGAACTGCCGCCCGGCGTGAACCAGCTGGTTCGGGTCTACGTGGCCCAGAAGCGCAAGATCAGCGTGGGCGACAAGTTGGCCGGCCGTCACGGCAACAAGGGCGTGATCTCCAAGATCCTGCCGATCGAGGACATGCCGTACCTCGCCGATGGCACCCCGGTCGACATCATCCTCAACCCGTTGGGCGTGCCCAGCCGCATGAACGTGGGCCAGGTGCTCGAGGCCCACCTCGGCTATGCCGCCCGCTGGGGCTGGACCGATGTCAAGAACGGTGGCAAGAAGGTCGGCGACGCGCCCATCCGTGGCACCGAGGCCAAGACCCGTCCCACCACCAAGCCCAGCACGTTCATCGCCACCCCGGTGTTCGACGGTGCGCACTGGGACGAAGCCGAGGCCGCGGGCAAGCACCCGACGATCCAGAGCATCTTCGAGAACCTCACGCCCGAGAGCGTCGACGGTGCACGTCTCATCGGTACCGACGGCAAGACGCAGCTGTACAACGGCCGCACCGGCGAGGCATACGACAACCCGGTCACCGTCGGCTTCATGTACATCCTGAAGCTCGCCCACCTGGTCGACGACAAGATCCACGCCCGCTCCACCGGCCCGTACAGCATGATCACCCAGCAGCCGCTCGGTGGTAAGGCGCAGTTCGGTGGTCAGCGCTTCGGCGAGATGGAAGTGTGGGCCCTCGAGGC
>JBJTXX010000280.1:0-13745 GCA_046082485.1 Actinomycetota bacterium | reverse complement strand
CGCGCCAAGGCCGACTACGCCGACGGCCGCGACGCCGACATCACCGGCCGCGAGGCCGACGACCTCTACGCGCCCTTGGGGCCGCTGAAGGCGATCGGTGCAGAGGTGGTGTTCGCCGCCGACGTGGACTCGCAGTTCCTGAACGACGAACCGAAATGGGACCGTGTCGCGATCGTGAAGTACCCCACGCGTCGTTCGTTCATCGAGATGCAGACCCGCAAGGACTTCCAGGAACTGCACCAGCACAAGGAAGCCGGCATGTCGAAGACCATCGTGTGCGGCTGCCTGCCCATGCCCCTTCCCGGCGAACCGGCCGGCGTTGCGCCGGGGGCACCCGGATGGGACGAGGTGGCCCATCCGCCCACCGCCGCCGACCCCTACGTAGTGGTGGTGCATGTGCTGAAGTTCAACGAGGACGAGCGCCGCAACGAGATGGCGACCTACACCGACCACGCCGCCACGGTGGCCGTGCCCCACGGCGTGCGACTGGCCGCATGGACACAGGTGGAGGGCACGATCATGGGCGACGGCCGCTCGTGGGACCAGATCCGCTTCAACGTGTTCCCTAGCCGCGAGGCCTTCATGGCGGTGGTTTTCGACCCGGCCCGTCTCGAGGCGCAGAAGAGCCACCGCGAGACCGCGATCGCCGACACCTACACCCTCATCACCCGGCCGACGATCGATCGGCTCTACGAGTCGATCCAGGGCACTCCTGCGCCCTACCCTGCGCGGTCATGATCAAGGTCAGCGTCATCTATCCCAACGGCGAAGGCACCACCTTCGACCACGACTACTACAAGGCCACCCACGTGGCCATGTGCGTGGAGGCCTGGAGCCCGGTCAAGAGCGAGATCGACAAGGGTCTCGACGGCCAGCCCAACGCGGCCGCCGTGCACCTCTACTTCGACTCGATGGAGGCATTCGGCGCCGCGATGGCATCGCCGAGGACCGCCGACATCATGGCCGACGTGCCGAACTACACGAACATCACCCCGGTGATGCAGATCTCCGAAGTGGTCGGCTGACAACACCCGTCAGGGGTGGGGGCTGCCGTCGGCGCTCGGCACGTCGCGCAGGCGCACCGACAGGCACGTGACGCAGCCTTCGAGCTTGATGAACTCGCTGATGTCGACCGGCACGCAGCGGTAGCCGCGCGCCTCGAGCAGGGCGGTGCTCTGCGGGCAGTCGGCGCTGATCAGCAGCGTCTGCTCGTCGAGGATCACCACGTGTGCGCCGCTCTCCTCGGGCATGGCGAGGAACGCGGGGAACACCGCTTCGTCGTCGATGGCGGCAGGCCAGCCGATGATGGTGCCGTCGGGCAGGGCGGTGACGGCCGACTTCAGGTGCAGCACCTTGGTGATCGGCACCGTCACCACCTTCGCGCCCAGGGGCTCGAATGCGGTGGCCAACTGCCGGATGCCCTCGGCGTTGGTGCGACCGCCCTGTCCGACATAGATCGTGTCGCCCACCTTCAGCACGTCGCCGCCGTCGAGCGTGCCCGGGGCCTCGATGCGCACGAGCCGGTAGCCGAGTGCATCGACGCTGTCGGCCGGGTCGTGCACCTCGGGCTTGCGCTCGTCGGCACCGGGCCTGGCGATGACGGCGACGTCCTTGAACACCACCATCGTGTCCTCGATGAACACCGAGTCGGGGCAGTCCTCGGCCGGGCTGACCATCATCGTCGACCAACCGTGATCATGCATGGCCTCGACGTAGCCGTACCACTGGCGTTCGGCCAGTGCCACGTCGACCGGAGTGCGCTCCATGTGCGTCACGATGCCCTCGGCCAGCCGGCTGCTGGGTTGACGCACCAACGCCATCTTGCTCATCGGTCGGATCCCTTCCTCTGGCGCCCCAGCGCCTTCGCGATCTCCATCTTCGAATCCCGTTCGGCCAGCACCTGTCGCTTGTCGGCCTTCTTGCGGCCACGAGCCAGGCCCAGTTCCACCTTCACCCTGCCGTCCTTGAAGTACATCGACAGCGGGACGAGCGCCAGGTGTTCGACGGCGATCTGGTGGGCGAGTCGGTCGATCTCGCGGCGGTGCATCAGCAACTTGCGCTCACGGTTCGGGTCGTGCGCTCCCACGCCGTGACCGTACTGGTACGGCGGGATGTGCATACCGTCGATCCACACCTGACCGCGCAGGATGCGTGCGAACGCGTCGCCGATCTGGGCGTGGCCCTCGCGGAGTGCCTTCACCTCGCTTCCCGTCAACACGATGCCCGCCTCGAGCGACTCGAGGATGGTGTAGTCGTGGCGCGCACGACGGTTGCTGGCGATCAGCTTGCGTCCACCCGGGTTGGTGCGGTCACGGTTCGGGGCCATGGGAACGAACAGGGTACCGGTAGCCTCGCCGCCGATGGACCTGCTGTTCCCCGCCCGGGCCTACGCCGAGATGATCGCCCACGCGTACGCCGGCTACCCGCTCGAGGCCTGTGGCCTGCTGGTGGGCCGCGGCAACCGGGTGCACCGTTTCGTGCCGTGCACGAACGAGGCGGCCTCGGCACGCATCTACACCATTCCCCCGAAGGAGATGCTGCGCGCCGAGCGTGCTGCGGAGGACGACGGCCTGGCGGTGATCGGCGTGTTCCACAGCCACACCCACAGCGAGCCCTACCCCAGCCCCACCGACGTGGCCCAGGCGCCCGACCCCGAATGGCACTACGTGATCGTCAGCCTGAAGCGCGAGGCGCCCGAGGCCCGCTCGTACCGCATCGTGGACGAACGGATCTCGTCGCTCGCCATCGCCATTCTCTGAGAACCGCTCTACAATCCCTACCGCTCTGATCGGATTTCACGGGAGGTGACGGATGGTCATCAACGAGAACGCACTCGACCTCGTCGGCAACACGCCGCTGGTCGATGTCAGCCGCCTGTCGCCGAACCCCGACGTGCGCATCGTGGCCAAGCTGGAGAGCCAGAACCCGTTCGGCTCGGTGAAGGACCGCATCGCCAAGCACATGATCGAACAGGCCGAGAAGGACGGGCGCCTGCAGCCCGGCCAGACGATCATGGAGCCCTCGTCGGGCAACACCGGTATCGCCCTCGCCGCCATCGCCCAGATGAAGGGCTACCCGATCAAGATCCTCATGCCGACCAGCGTGTCGATCGAGCGCCGCCAGATGCTGGAGGTGTTCGGCGCCGAACTGATCCTCACCCCGGGTGAGGAGGGCAGCAACGGAGCCGTGCGCAGGGCCATCGAGATGGCGGCCCAGCACCCCGAGTACTGCTTCCTCTACCAGTACGGCAACGAGAACAACCCGATGGCCCACTACGAGGGCACCGGGCCCGAGATCTGGCGCGACTGCCCCGAGATCACCCACTTCGTCGCGGGCCTGGGCACCAGCGGCACGCTGATGGGAACCGGTCGGTTCCTGAAGGAACAGAACCCCGACATCAAGGTGATCGCCATCGAACCGCCGCTCGGCGAGCGGGTGGAGGGTCTGCGGAACCTCGACGAGGGCTACATCCCGCCGCTGTTCGAGATGTGGCACGGCTTCGACCTGCTCGATCGCAAGCGCGTCGTGCGCCCCCGAGAGAGCCTGGAATGGACCAGGGCACTGGTGCGCGAGGGCATCTTCGCCGGCATCTCGAGCGGTGCGGCCCTGGCCGGCGCGGTGAAGGTGGCCAAGGAGATCGACCACGGCACCATCGTGTTCATCGTGTGCGACGGCGGCTGGAAGTACCTCAGCACCGGTGCCTACACCGACGACCTCGACGCGGCCGAGGCCAAGGCCGAGTCGATCATCTACTTCTGAGTCTCTTGACACGAAACGTCCGGGCCTGCTGCGTAGCATCGCGGGCATGAATCGGGGCCGCCGGGGCGCGCTGATGGCGGTTGTCGCCACACTCTTCGCGTCGCTGTGCGTTTCGGCCATGCCCGGCGCCTCCCGAGCGGTCGCCGCCGTGCCGGACGGTGCATCGCGCTACGTGCCGCTGCCCGCACCGTTGCGACTCGCCGACACCCGGCCCGCGCAGGGCGTCGGGGGGTTCACGGTCGTAGGGCCGTCGCTGCGCATCCCCGTGGTCGGTCGCACCGGAGTTCCCGCTGACGCCACTGCGGCGATCGTGCGGGTCACCATCGTCGGCAGTGGTGGCGCCGGCTACCTCACGGTGTTCCCCGCCGGTGCCACGCCGCCTGTGGCCGCGAGCGTGAACAGTGACGGCCCGTTCCGCACGATCTCGAACCTCGCCCACGTGAAACTCGGAGACGCCGGTGCGATCGACGTGTACCGCGGCGTGATGAGCGAGGTGTCGGTCGACCTCGTTGGCGTGTACGTGCCAGTCGACTCGGTCGCCACTGCTGGTCGGCTGGTCACCCTGCCCGAGGGCTCCCGCAGGGCGCTCGACACCCGTGTGACGCCGCCGGCGTTGGGTGCCGCCGGGGTGTTGTCGGTGGACCTCGCCGACGTGGGCCTGCCCGTCGGCGCCTCGGCAGCCGTCGTCACGCTCACGGCGGTGGCGGCGCCGGTCGGGGAGTGGACCGTCTACCGATCCGGTTCGGCCGCCCCGTCGGCCTCGACGCTCGTGCTCGACCGCGCAGGCCAGACCCGTGCGGTGCAGGCGGTGGTGGCACTCGACGGTGGAACCCGGGTGATGATCGCCGCCACGGCAGGGGGCAACTTCGTGCTCGACCTCGTCGGCTGGTACACCGGCGACGCCGACTCGGCCAGCGCCGACGGACTGTTCATCCCCAGCGACCCGAAGCGCCGCTTCGACTCGCGCAAGCTCACCTACCTCGCCCCGTGGCCGCGCACGACCTATGAGGTCGACGTCGACCCGCCGTTCGCCGGGGTGTCGGCCGTGGCGATGAACCTCGCCGTGTTGAAGCCGTGGGACAACGGCTTCTTCACCGCCTACCCGGCTGGTGCCGCCCGACCGAACACCTCGGGGCTGAACACCAGCGCGTGGCCCCAGACGATCGCCGGTCACGTGGTGGCGCGCATCAGCACGCGTGGCATGGCGCTGTACACCAGTGCGGGCGCGCACATGGTGGTCGACGTCACGGGCTATTTCACCGGCACGCCGGTGGAGCCGACATCGCCGCCGCCGCCGGTTCCCGACTACGACCCCACCAACGCGATCGCCGTGTCGGTGCCGAAGTTGAAGGTGTTCCTGCCGATCGCCGTGTCGCGGACCACGAGCGGACTGACGTCTCTGGCGGATCGTGGCTTCGCCGCGGCCTGGACCACCAACGTGCTCACCCCGGTGGCCGGCAACATCATGCTGTTCGGTCACCGCACCTCCGGAAGTGCGCCGTTCCGCTACCTCAACAACCTGAAGTTGGGCGACGTCATCACGCTGATCGGCGCCGACGGCCACCAGTACCACTACAAGGCGGTGCAGACCGCGGTGACGGCGCCGTTGTTCGCCAGTGTCAACGCGGTCGCGGGCAAGTACCCGCCGATCACCGTGCAGTTGGTGGCGTGCTCGAAGAAGGACGGCAGCCCCACCAGCCTGAGTTACCGCATCTCGGTGACCGCGCGTCTCGTCGGTGTGACCTGACCATCGGTCAGCGTCCGAGCACGAGGGTCAGCAAGCCGGCGAACACGATGAGCGCGGCAGCCATGCGGCGTCGGTGATCGCCTTCTCCCAGCAGTTTCCACCCGGCCAGCGCCGCCAGCACCACACTGCTCTCGCGCAGGGCGGTCACGTATCCGACCGGCGCATGCTGCACTGCCACGAGCACCAACCCGTAGGTGACCAGTGATGCCACGCCGGTGACCAACGCCCGGCGCCAGTTGCCGCGCATCAGCGCCGCCATGTCGTGCCGCCTGCCGGTGGCCAGCGAGAACACCGTGTTCGACACCGCGGAACCGACCATGGTGGCGAAGATGTAGGCGACCGTGCCCGTGGTGCGGGCCCCCTTCGCGTCGAGCACCGTGTACACGCCGATGGTCACCGCCACAGCGAGTGCCATCAGCAGGTTCGCGCCGCTGGCACCGCGTGCCAGCACCGACAACCCCACCACCACCACGGCGATGCCCGCCACCTCCAGCACGGTGAGGTGATCGGCGAGGAACAGCACGCCGCCGATCGCGGCGAGCGCTGCGCCACCGCCTCGGGCCACCGGGTAGCTGACCGAGAAGTCGCCGTGCGTGTAGGCCTTCGCGAGCAGCCACGTGTACGGCATGTGGCTGGCGCCGCTGAGCGCGGCCCACGCATAGCCCTGCCATGACATGCCGAACAGCAGGTGGTTGCCCACCATCAGCGGCAACGCCACCAGACCACCCGCAGTGAACTGCGCCCACAGCACCATGTAGCGGTCCCCCTCGGCGCGCTTCGCGACCAGGTTCCAGCCCGCATGCAGGACGGCAGCGGTCAACGAGAGGACGGTGGCGAGCAGCACGTGGCGTCAGGCAGCGCGGCGCGGCTTCACCCAGCGCCGGCCGAAGAGGAAGATCACGGGAAGGGTGAGCAACAGTGGCCCGATCACGGCGAACGGTCGTGAGAGCCACCACCACGCCGTGGGTTCGGTGGCCTCGTTCTTCTCGCCGGCCCAGGCATAACGCACGGCGCGGCTCATCGCCATGCCGGTGGTGTGGAACAGGAACAGCGGCATCGAGAAGCGGTTGATCACCTCGTTCATGCGCATCCATCGGGCGCGGGCAAGTCGCTGCTCCAGGCGCGGGCGAAGCACCTCGGCCACGCCGGCCTGGAACAGCACGAGGGCCACGATCGTGAGCGTCGGTGGTGCCATGTTCGAGCGCTCGCCGGGAACGCCGACCATCGAACCCGGGTACAGGCCGCTGCCCACCAAGCCGGCCAGACCGAACAGGCCCGCCCACAGCAGCGTCCAGTCCGTGCGTCGGGTGGCGGCGACGATGCGTTCGTAGAAGAAACCCAACTGGTGGCACAGCGCCCACACGGCGATCATGTTGACCAGACCGAGCCAGTCGTAGCCGTAGCGGAACCGCAGGACGTCGACGCCACCGGCGATGCCGGCGAGGAACACCAGCACGATGGTGTCCCAGCGCCGGTGCAACCACAGGAACAGCGGCAGCAGGGCCACCAGCACCAGGTACACGCCCATGAACCACAGCGGACTGACGACCAACAGCACGGCGCGACCGATCCACTCGAGGTCGAACACGTTGCCCAGCACGATGCCGAGCACCACCCACACGCCCAGCAGGGCCAGTGCCGGCACGGCGAGGGCCTTCAGCCGCACCAGCACGAAACGGTCGATGCGCTCGCCGCGTTCCCTGGCGCGCTGCCACGCGGTGAGGTGCGAATAGCCGCCGACGTAGAAGAACAGCGGCATGACCTGCAGCAGCCACGTGGCCGCCCACAGGCCCGACGTGAACCCGATCGGGTTCGTGGCGTGCGGGCCGTCGTCTTTCCAGATGACGATCGTGAACACCCAGTGCCAGGCCACCACCACCAGCAGGCTGAAGGCGCGCAGGAAGTCGATGTAGGCGTTGCGTCCGGGTGCCGGGTTCGCGGAGTTGCTCACGGGTTACCCTCGGAACGTGGGTGGCACGGCACACGACGAGGCTACGCGCTGGCGTCGGGCGCTCGTGGCAGTGCTCGCGACACTGGTGGCGTCGAACGTGCTGTCGAATCGGGTGCTGCCCGGCTGGACCTACGTTCCCTGGAACGTGGCGGTGGCCGCTGCTCTGGTGCTGCTGGCACGACCGGCGGTGTCGCCCCGGGAGATGGGCCTCACCCGTTGGCGCAGCGGTGCCGCGTGGGGTGCGGTGCTGTTCGTCCTCACGGCGGGCGTGTTGTTGCTGGGGCTGACGATGCCGGTGTTCCACGAGATGTTCCACGACCGCCGGGTCGAGGCAGGGGTGGGCACCTGGCTGTACCAGGTGTTCGTGCGCATCCCGCTCGGCACCGCCCTGCTGGAGGAGATCGCGTTCCGTGCAGTATTGCCGGCACTGTTCGTGCAGCGGTGGGGGGTGCTGCGTGGCTACGTGGTGGCCTCGTTGTGCTTCGGTCTGTGGCACGTGCTGCCGGCACTGGGCCTGAACGAGGTGAACCCCGTGATGACGAGGTGGTTCGGCACCGGCGCTGGCGGTATCGCCTTCGGAGTGCTGTTCGCCGTGGCCGGCACGATGGTGGCCGGGCTGTGGTGGTGCTGGGTGCGGCACAGGTCGGGCAGTGTGCTCTCGACGGTGCTGGGGCACACGGCGTCGAACTCGGTGGCGTACACCATCGCCTTCCTGGTCAACCGTTAGCCTGACCCGGATGGACCGGCCGATCGGGATGTTCGACAGCGGCTTCGGCGGTCTCACCGTCGCCCGGGCCGTCATCGACCTGCTGCCGCACGAGCACCTCGTCTACATCGGCGACACCGGCCGCTATCCGTACGGGCCTCGGCCGCTCTCGGAGGTGCGCGAGTTCGCCCTGCAACTCGGCTGGAGCCTGGTTCGCGACCACGACGCGAAGGCCATCGTGGTGGCCTGCAACACGGCCTCCGCCGCGGCGCTCGACGACCTGCAGCGCGAACTGCCGGTGCCCGTGATCGACGTGGTGCAGCCGGGCGCGCACGCACTGGTGAAGGCGACCCGAAGTGGCGACGTGGGCGTGATCGGCACAGTGGGCACCATCCGCTCGGGTGCCTACGACCGGGCCGTGCACGCCACCGGTGCCGACGTGCGGCTGAGCGCCGCGGCCTGCCCGGGTTTCGTCGAGTTCGTCGAGCGCGGCCAGACCTCGGGCGAAGAAGTCATGATCCTCGCGGAGCGGATGCTGGCGCCGGTGAAGGATGCCGGTGTCGACACGCTGCTGCTCGGCTGCACCCACTACCCGTATCTCGCACGGGTCATCAGCGACGTGATGGGCCGCGACGTCACGCTCGTCAGCAGCGCTGACGAGACCGCGTTCGTGGCGCGTCAGGCGCTGGCCGCCGCGGGACTGCTGCGCTCGCCCGGCGGCCCGCCCGCCGAGCACCGATTCCTCTCGAGCGGCGACATCTCGTGGTTCGCCGACCTCGGCCGACGCCTGCTCGGCCCCGAACTACGCGACGCCGGCCAATGGCGTCACGACTGAAGGAGCACCCCATGACCCGCACCGATGGCCGCACCGCCGACGAACTGCGCCCGCTCAGCTTCGAGCGCGACTACACCGAGATGGCGGCAGGCAGCGTGCTGGTGTCGTTCGGGCGCACCCGCGTGCTGTGCACCGCGAGCATCGACGAGGACGTGCCGCGCTGGATGAGGAACTCGGGCAAGGGCTGGGTGACCGCCGAGTACTCGATGCTGCCCGGCGCCTCGCCCGAGCGCATCGACCGGGAGGCGGCCAAGGGCAAGCAGAGCGGACGCACCGTCGAGATCCAGCGGTTGATCGGCCGTTCGCTGCGTGCCGCCTGCGACATGCGACTGCTGGGCGAGCGGCAGGTGATCGTCGACTGCGACGTGCTGCAGGCCGACGGCGGCACCCGCACCGCCAGCATCTGCGGCGGCTACCTGGCGCTGCACGATGCACTCACCCGCCTGGTGCAGAACAAGTCGATCGCGCAGCACCCGCTGCACAGCTACTGCGCCGCCATCAGCGTGGGCATCGTGAAGGGTGTGCCGGTGCTCGACCTGCCCTACGAGGAGGATTCGACGGCCGAGGTCGACATGAACGTGGTGGTGCTGGGCCAGCCTGGGGAGGAGCCCCGGTTCGTGGAGGTGCAGGGCACCGCGGAAGGGCAGGCCTTCAGCCGCGGCGAACTGGATGCGCTGCTCGGTCTGGCCACGGGTGGCCTCGGTCGCATCATCGACCTGCAGTCGCAGATCGTCGCCACGCCACCCACTCCGAGGGTGTTGGGCCGGTGACCCTGCCGCGGCTGGTGTCGGCGTCGGCGAACCCCCACAAGGTGGCCGAGATCGCTGCGCTGCTCGACGGGTTGGTGGAGTTGCTGCCACGGCCCGACGGTGTTCCCGACGTGGTCGAGGACGCCGGCTCGCTGGAGAGCAACGCCCGGCTGAAGGCGTCGGCCATCTGCGCCGCCACCGGTCTCGCCGCGGTCAGCGACGACACCGGTCTGTTCGTCGACGCACTCGACGGCGATCCCGGCGTCGACACCGCGTACTACGCCGGGCCGAACGCCACCTATGCCGAGAACCGCGCGAAGTTGCTGCGCTCGCTCGAGGGGGTTGCCGATCGCCGAGCACGCTTTCGCACGGTCGTGATGGTGGTGCGGCCCGACGGCAGCGAGTTGCAGGTGGAAGGTGTGTGCGAGGGTTGCATCGCCACCGAGGAGCGCGGCGAGCGGGGTTTCGGCTTCGACCCGCTGTTCGTGCCCGATGACGGGGACGGTCGCACGTTCAGCGAGATGAGCGAGGCGGAGAAGAACTCGATGTCGCACCGTGGGCGGGCCTTCGCCGCGCTGGTGCGGGCCCTCAGCTCACCGGCATGACCGCATAGGTGGCCGTGAACCCGCGGTGGTAGCCGCCGGGAACGTCGAGGTCGCGCAGGGTCGTCGGCGAGAGGCCCTTGCCGAACAGGGCGTGATCGAGCCGCACGAAGGTGGGCGGCAGCCAGCCCTCGTCGGTCGGCCAGCTGACACTCCAACCACGCCCCATCGCCTCGTGGGTGTCGGTCCACCCGCTGTCGAGCAACGCCCGGAAACTGGGGTGCCAGCGCGAACCGTTGAAGTCGCCCACCACGAGGGTGCGCACGTCGCCCCGGGCCGCCCGGTCTCGGACCGCCCGCAGTTGGCGGCCCCAGTACGCGGCGTCGTGAGTGGGGGGAGAGGTGTGCACCGCCAACACGCGGACCACCGTGCCCGCCACCTGCACGGTGACGTCGACGGCGGTGCGGCCACCCACCTCCACTGGGCCGCCCGACACGATCGGCAGGCGGCTCCAGACGGCGATGCCGTTGCTGCTCGGTCGCGGCATCACAGACTCCGAGCGGTGCGGGTAGGCATCGCCGACCGCTGCAGCAAGGGCGGTCTGCATCTCCGGAGTGAACTCGGCCATCACCAGCACGTCGGCATCGGTGGCAGCGAGCGCCGCGGCGGCCAGTTCGGGGGTCGGGTTCGAGTACAGCGTGTTGGCGAAGGCCACCGAGACGGTGGGCGCGCCCGCGGCGTCGGCCGGATCGGGGTGGAACACGATGGGGGCGGCCAGCACGGCCAGCGTGAGCAGTGGCGCCGCCATCGAGATGGCCAACCACGGCCGCTTCATCAGGGCTGCGGCGACGCCGAGCGGCAACGACCACACCAGCACGTAGGGGGTCAGTGCCTGCAGCGCGGCGACGGTGCGACGGTCGTCGACGCCGAACCACTGGGTGAGGCAGAGGCCCAGCATCACGGCGGCCGCGGCCCACCCGCCGATGTGGAGCGCCCGTGGCAGCCATTGCCGCATCGGGACAGTGCAGCACATCCGCGGTGCAGCGAACGGTCAGGTGGCCGCAAACGCCTCGGAGGTGCTGAGGATCAACCGTTGCAGGCCCATCGCCTGTGCCCTGCGGCGCGACTCGACGTCGTCGGGTGTGCACCAGCCCGAGGTCTCGAACGGTCGGCCGGCGGCTTCCTCGCGGGCAGCCTCGACGTAGCGCTCGGCGTTCGGACTGGTCAGGCGAACGTTCACGCCGTCGGCGTGACGGCCGGCGATGCGCGCCAGGCGCTCGCTGCTGACCCCCACGATCACTGGCACGTCGGGTGTGCGCAGGCGCAGCACCTCCAGTTGGCGAACCACCGCATGGTGCCGGTCGGCGATGTCGGCGTGGAGGGCGATGCCGCGCTCGTCGTGTTCACGGGCCCACGATGAACCGGGTGCTGCCCCGGCGCCGATGCCGAGGCGCAGTCGGCCGCCACTGATGCGCTGCACCGTCGATGCCGCATGAGCCGTCATCTCGGGGTGGCGGTTGGCCACGTTCACCACCAGCGAACCCACGTTGATGCGTGTGGTGCATGCGGCGAGCGCGGTCATCCACGAGAACGCCTCCAGCATCGGTCGATCGCCGTTCTGGAACAGCGTGCCGTCGAAGTGGTCGAGCACCCAGATGGTGTCGACACCGGCGGCCTCGGCCCGCAGGGTGGCGGCACGCAGCTGCGGCCAGTCATTGGTGGCTGCACTGAACTGCAGGTCGACGATCACCCCCACAGTGTGCCCGGAATCCGCTGGTGTGGGGTTCGTGCGGGCGGAGGGACTCGAACCCTCACTCCGGAGAACGGGGTCCTAAGCCCCGCGCGTCTGCCTGTTCCGCCACGCCCGCGTCCGGCACACGCTATCCAACGAGTTCGACGTGCAGGGTCTCGCCGGTCGTCGCCCTCGCGGCGTGGTCGGTGATGGTGATGCTGCGGTTCGGCACGAACGAACGCCTGCGGCCCGTCCACAGCGTCCGGCTGCCGGCGCTGACCCGCAGTCGTCCGGTCACGAACCGGTCGACCCTCAGGGTGATGCCGCGGGCGGTGTGCGACGCCCACCGGATCGGTGCCTGCGTGGTGATCGGGGGTACGTGGTCGGGCCAGCGCTGCAGCGTCAGCCAGTCCAGCACCGCCGCTGCAACATGGCGACCATCGAGGGCGCACACGTCGGCGGTTTCCGCCGGGTGCACGAGGTTGCCGATGGCGAACACGCCACGCCGGTCGGTGTGCAGCGCAGCGTCGACCACCGGTGACCGGGCCCCCGGCAACATGGCGAGGCCACCCGTACGGGCGAGTTCGTGGTCGGGCACCCAATCGCCGGTGAACACCACGGTGTCGCAGTCGATTCGGGAACCATCCGTGAGCACCACCGCCTCGACACGCCCCCTGCCCACCACCTCGGCCACGTCGACCCCGGCGCGTACCGGCACACGGTGGCGGCCGGCGGTGGCCAGCCACAGCGGGCGATAGGTCTGGTGGCGCGGGAGGGGTGTCACCATCGCCGCGACCTCGCACCCCGCGTGCTGCAGCGTGAGCACCGCCGAGAAACTGACGTGCTCGGCTCCCACCACCGCTGCGCGTCGACCCACCTGCTGATGGTGCAGGGTGACGAACTGCTGCAGCGCCCCGGTGGTCAGCACCCCTGTTGGCCTGTCGCCCGGCACCAGACGGGCCGAACGGGGGCGTTCGCGCACGCCGGTGGCCAACACGACGGCACCGGCGTCGATGCGGTCGAGCGACGTGATCGTGCTGCCGGTGCGGATCTCCACCCCGGCCCGTTCCGCCCGCCGCACCAGCGATGCCGCATAGCGGGGGCCGGTCGTCACGCGGTGCAGGTCGCGCATGCCGTAGCCGAGGTGATCGGTGTGCCGGGGAATGCCGCCGGCCTGCTGCTCGCGTTCGTGCACCACCACGCTGCCCACACCGCGGCGGCGCAGTTCGATGGCCGCCGAGAGGCCTGCTGGCCCGGCGCCGACGACGACGACATCGGCGCGGCTCACTGCGCGCCCATCCAGTGCTGCATCGGCGTGCCCGTTGCCGATGCGGCGACCGCGCACACCTCTGCGGAGCAGTAGAAGCCCTGACAGCGGCCGGCCAGCGCCCGTGTCCGTCGCCGGATGCCATCGAGGTCGACGGCCGGCACCGGCGCGGTGCAGGCTGCGGCGATCTCTGAAGGGGTGACACGTTCGCAGTGGCACAACGTCGGGCCGCCGTCGAGATACGGCCGATGGTCGGCCTCACCCAACGGCGTCATCCGCACCTCGACCAGTTCGTCGGGTGGGCGCGCGGTCGGGCGCAGGCCGATGTCCGCCAGCAGGCGCCGGGCCTCCTCGGCGAGAGCCATCGATGCGGTGAGCCCGGTGGAACGGATGCCGCCCAGGCACACGTAGCGCGCGTCTGCGTGAGCCGACAACTGGTAGTCGCTGTGCTCGGTGG
>JBJTXX010000279.1:0-3583 GCA_046082485.1 Actinomycetota bacterium | reverse complement strand
CATCGGCACGCCGCCCATGAACCTGCTGCAGCCCGGCGTGTGGGGCAGTGCCGACGTGCGTGTGGGGGTGCGGCCCGAGCATCTGCGCATCGATGCCGCAGGGCCCCTTCAGGCCACCGTGCGGCAGGTCGAGCATCTCGGCCACGAGGTGCTGGTGGTGGCCGATGCCACCGGAACGAAGGTGGTGGCGCGTCTGGCCCCCACGGCCGGCGTGCCGTCGGTGGGCGACACGGTGGGCCTCGATGCCGAGCCCGGCCGACTGCACCGTTTCGACACCGCCACCGGGGTGCGGGTCGAGTGAAGCGCAGACTGCGCGACGTGCCGTGGGCGGCGGCGATGTTGCTGCCCAGCATCGCCCTGCTGGCTGTCTGGACCGTCTACCCGTTGGTGCGTGCCGTGCAGAAGGGGCACCTCCGCTGCGACGTGACCGGGCGCAAGTGCACCGATGCCGGATGGGGCCGCTACCTCGACGTGTTCCGCAGCACCGAGTTCCAGCACGCGTTGGGCGTGTCGGTGAAGTTGATGCTGCTCACGGTGCCGGCTGGCTTGGTGCTGGGGGTGGGGCTGGCCGTGCTGGCCGACAAGCACCTGCGCGGCATCGGCATCTTCCGCACCATCTTCAGCAGCACCGTTGCCACCAGCGTGGCGGTCGCGAGCCTCGTGTGGTTCGTGCTGCTGCAGCCTCAGATCGGCGTGTTGGCCGACCTGCTCAGTGGCTGGTTCCCCGTGCTGAAACAGCCGGGCCTGCTGAACGACCCCGGCACCGCGCTGTTCGCCGTGGCGCTCAGCAGCATCTGGGCGAACCTCGGCTTCACGTTCATCATCGTGACGGCGGCGCTGCAGAGCGTGCCGCGCGACCTGTACGAAAGCGCGTTCGTCGACGGCGCGGGCAGCGTGCGGCGGTTCACCGACGTGACGATCCCCATGATCGCCCCGTCGCTGTTGTTCATCGCGGTGGTGCTGACGACGCGTGCGCTGCAGACCTATGGCGAGGTGGCGCTGCTGACCGCGGGTGGCCCGAACCCGCAGAAGTCCACCACCACCATCCCGTACCTCATCTACGGCAAGACGTCGATCATCCACAACGACATCGGCACCAAGAGCGCCGCTGCCGTGTTGCTGTTCCTGCTGTCGTTGGTGCTCGCGGTCGTGCAGTTCCGTGGTTTCGAGAAGCGGGTGCACTATGGCCGCTGACGCCGCTGTCGCCCAGACGGTCGCGGGCATGCCGCGCGGCCTGCGCAAGGTGGGCCGGTACGCCCTGTTGGTGGGTCTTGCGGTCGTGGTGCTGTTCCCCATCTACGCCGTGGTGTTGCAGGCGCTGAAGACAGGGCCGGGGTCGCTCGACCACCCCCGCTCGCTGCTGCCCGTCGACCTCACGTTCTCCACCATCACCGCGGCCTGGGACCAGGGCGACCTCGGCCGGCTGCTGCTGAACAGCGTGGTGGTTGCCGTGGTGGTCACCGTCGGGGTGGTGCTCACCAGCCTGCTCGCGGCCTATGCGTTCGCGTTCCTGCAGTTCCCGCTGAAGGGCCCACTGTTCGTCGCCTTCCTCGCCACCATGCTCGTGCCCGCCGAGGTCACCGTGGTGATCAACGAGCGCACGGCCGACTCGCTCGGCTGGATCAACACCTATCAGGGGCTCATCGTGCCGTCGCTCGCCAGCACGTTCGGGGTGTTCTTGGTGCGACAGGTGTTCCTGCAGTTGCCCGGCGAGTTGCGCGAGGCAGCGGCACTCGACGGCGTGGGCCACCTGCGCTTCCTGTGGGAAGTGGCCACGCCGCTCAGTCGCCCCACCCTGGGTGCGCTCGGTCTGTTCACGTTCCTCGGGACGTGGAACGCCTATCTCTGGCCGTCGCAGGTGATCCGCGGCGACCGTGCCCACGAGACCATCCAGATCGGTCTCGAGCGATTGAAGAACAGCGACATCAGCAAGGTCAATCTCGTCACAGGAGGTCTCGTCGTGGCAGCCCTGCCCATCTTCGTCATGCTGGTTGCATTCCAGCGGCAACTGGTCCGCGGCCTCACGGCCGGGGCGGTGAAGGGATGATGCGCCGGTCACCGATCATCGTGTTGGCGGCTGCCTCGCTGCTGGCCGCCGCGTGCAGCAGCGGGGGCAGCATCACCGACACCGGTGGCACCACCGCCACCACCGTTCAGACCGTGCCCGGCACCGACGGCGCCACCACCTCGGCAGCGCCCACCACGGCCACGCCCGCCGACACGCTGCCCGACTGCCCCACGGCCCTGCCCTCGGGGCCGGTCGAGATCTCGTTCTGGCATGGCATGAGCGGGCCGTTGGGTGAGGAACTCACGCGCCTCACCGACGCCTACAACGCCGGTCAGTCGGTGGTGAAGGTGAACCTCGTGCAGGACTCCTACGAGGGCACCGCCGACAACTACTTCGCGGCGAGCGGCGACGGCCGGCCCGACATCGTGCAACTGCCCGAGTACCAGGTGCAGGCCATGGTCGACACCGAGAGCACCGTGCCGGTCGGCAAGTGCATCGAGTCGAGTGGGTTCGACACCTCGAAGTTCCTGCCGACCGCCCTGGCCGCCTACGCCACCGCCGGCGTGCAGTGGGCGATGCCGTTCAACCTCAGCAACCCCGTGCTGTTCTACAACAGGAAGATGTTCGCGGCAGCGGGGCTCGACCCGAACAAGCCGCCGACGTCGCTGGACGAGATGCGGGCGATGAGCCAGCAGATCGTCGACAGCGGTGTGGCCGCCTACGGCCTGGCGCTCGAGTCGGGCTTCGACTCGGGCGGCGGCTGGTACGTGGAGCAGTGGTTCTGCAAGGCGGGGGAGTTCTACGTCGACGGTGACAACGGCCGCACCACCCGCGCCACGAAGGTGCTCTACGACAACCAGGCCGGCGTGGACCTGATGACGTTCCTGCAGCAGATGCTGAACGACAAGCTGGCCGTGAACGTCGGTGACAACAGCGCCTCGGGTTACGACAACCTGCTGAAGATGGCCGACGAGAAGGAACCGGCGGCGATGACGATCAACACCTCGGCCTCGCTGGGCCCGGTGCTGCAGGTGCTGGGCACGGGGCAGTTCCCGCAGATCACCGGTGACGACGTCGGTGTCGGGCCGATGCCCGGGCCCGACGGCAAGCCGGGGGCATTGATCGGCGGCGCGGCCCTGTGGGTGGTGAACTCCGGTGACGCGGCTCGCACCGCCGCGGCCTGGGACTACCTGACCTACCTGGTGGGCGCGCAGCAGCAGAGCGAGTGGGCCGTGGCCACGGGCTACGTGCCGGTGCGCACCGACGCGCTCGAGACCGACCCCTACAAGACCACGGTTGCCACCGACCCGCGCTTCGCAGTGGCCTACCAGCAGTTGCTCGACACACCCGACGCGCCCACCTCCGCAGGGCCGGTGGTGGGCCCGTTGCGAGAGGTGCGCACCGTGCTGGCCAGTGCCGTCGCCTCGATCTTCGCCGGCGCCGACCCGGCGACCGCCCTGAAGGATGCGGCGGCCCAGGCCAACAGCCTGATCGCCGACTACAACTCCCGCAACTGACCGACCCACCCCCATCCGAGTGCCAGCGCCCCGTGCGAGTGCCAGCTGCCCATCCGAG
>JBJTXX010000278.1:0-1938 GCA_046082485.1 Actinomycetota bacterium | reverse complement strand
CATTCCACCCCCTGACCCCGCCGGCGTCCGTCCCCGCCGCCTCCTGCCCCCGGGCGACCCCGGTCCGAGTGGGTGGACTCTATCCGAGTGGGTGGCCTCTATCCGAGTGGGTGGCCTCGGTCCGAGTACCTACTCCACCCCCGGGTGCGAGTACCCACTCGCACCGTCCGGTGGCACTCGGATGGAGGGGTGGCACTCGGATGGGGGTGTGGGACTCGGATGGGGGTGGGGGCGTAGGGTGGCGGGATGGCCGACGACCTGTGGGAGACCCATGCCGAGTGGTGGATCGACGGGTTCACCGACGGCGCCGACCCCGAGTACGAGGAGCAGATCCTGCCGTTGGCGGCGCGGGAGTTGTCGGGGGCGAAGCGGGTGCTCGACGTCGGCTGTGGCGACGGACAGGTCAGCCGCCTGGCTGCCCGCCTCGGCGCCGAGGTCGTGGGCATCGACCCCACATGGAACTGCGTGAGCGTCGCCGGAGAGCGCGGCAGCAACGTGGCCCGCGCGGGCGCGGCGGCCCTGCCGTTCGCCGATGCATCGTTCGACTCGGTGGTGGCCTGCCTGGTGTTCGAGCACATTCGCGATGTCGATGACGCGATCGCCGAGGTGTCGAGGGTGCTGCAACCCGGTGGCCGCTTCTGCTTCTTCCTGAACCACCCGCTGCTGCAGACACCGAACAGTGGCTGGATCGACGACCAGTTCCTCGACCCGCCCGAGCAGTACTGGCGCATCGGCGAGTACCTAGTGGAGAACGAGACCATCGAGGAGGTCGAGAAGGACGTGTTCATCCCGTTCATCCACCGGCCCCTCAGCCGCTACGTGAACACCCTGTCGCGGAACGGTCTGCTGTTGGAGTGGATGGAGGAGCCCGCGCCACCGGCCGGCTTCCTCGCGAAGGCGGAGGAGTACGCGGCGGCCTCCACCATCCCGAGGCTGCTGTATCTCCGCACCCGCAAGCAGTAGCCGCCTACAGTTCGGGTCGATGGCCGACATCCTGCTCATCACCGGCATGTCCGGCGCCGGGCGCTCGGGCGCCGCGGGCGTGCTGGAGGACCTCGGCTGGTACGTCATCGACAACCTGCCGACCGAACTGGTCGACACGATCGTGGAACTGGTCAGCCGGCCGGGTAGCGACATCCATCGGCTCGCGTTGGTGGCCGGTCGACAGCACGTGAAGCTGTTGCCGAAGGTTGCGGCACTGCGAGCGGATGGTCACACCGTGCGCATGCTGTTCCTCGACGCCAGCGACGGCGCACTGGTGAAGCGCTACGACGCGACGCGGCGCAAGCACCCGCTCGACGGGGAGGCCGACGGACTGGTGGAGGCCATCATCCTGGAGCGCCAACTGCTCGAGCCCGTGAGGGCGGCAGCGGACCTCGTGATCGACACGACCGAACTGAACGTGCACCAGTTGAAGGCAAAACTGCTCGCGGCGTTCGACGACGTCGGCGATGCGACGCGGCTGCAGGTTGCGGTGGAGAGCTTCGGCTTCAAGCACGGCCTGCCGGTCGACGCCGACATCGTCATGGACGTGCGCTTCCTTCCCAACCCGCACTGGGACGAAAAGCTCCGTCCGCTGACCGGCCACGACCCCGCTGTGCGCGACTTCGTGCTCGAACGGGCACCGGCCAACGAGTTCATGGATCGCTTCGAGGGCCTCCTGGTGTCGCTGCTGCCGGCCTACGCCTCGGAGGGCAAGAGCTACCTCACGATCGCCATCGGTTGCACCGGGGGTCGGCACCGCAGCGTGGCGGTCACCGAGGAACTGGCCCGTCGCCTGCGCGAGCGCGGTCACACGGTGCGCACCGGCCACCGGGACCTGAGCCGCTGAATCGTCCGCGGCTAGGCTGCGCCCGAGTCTCCGGCACATCAACCGAAAGGAACGCAGCCATGACGGTTCGCGTGGGCATCAACGGCTTCGGACGCATCGGGCGCAAC
>JBJTXX010000277.1:0-8203 GCA_046082485.1 Actinomycetota bacterium | reverse complement strand
CAGCGCGTCGGCGTCGCGCAACACCGGCACCACGAGCGTGCGACCGCCGTCGGACTTGGCGACGTCGACGGCGAGACCCATGTTCACCCGCTGGTGCCGCACGACGCGCGGCTTGCCGTCGGCATCGGCGACGAACGAGCTGTTCATCACCGGAACGGCGTCGGCGATCGCGCGCACGATGGCGTAGCCGATGAGATGGGTGAAGCTCACCTTGCCCTGGCCGGTGCGGCTGCGGTAGCCGTTGATCACCGAGCGGTTGACCTCGAGCAGCTTGGCCGGGATGTTCCGGAAACTGGTGGCGGTGGGCACCGTCAGGCTGCGTTCCATGTTCTGGGCGATCGCCACGCCGGCACCGCGGATGGGTTCGCCCACTTCGCCCGCAGCGGCGGGGGCCGGGGAGGTCGCCGGGGCCGGCGTCTGGGGGGCCGGCGTCTGGGGGGCCGGCGGCTTGGGCGCCGGCGCCTGCGAACTGAAGTCGGAGAAGAACTCGCGCCAGGTCTCGCCCACGCTGTCGGGGTCGAGTCGGTACTGCTCGAACATCTCCTCCACGAGCCAGGAGTTCGCTCCGAAGGAGTTGGGGTCGGTGCTGCTCATCGGGCCTGATCGTACTTCCGGCCTGCCGCCGGATGCCTCATGGGTTCGGTTTGGGTTCCGCACGGCTTCCGCGTTGCTTTTCCGAAGTCTGCACTTCTACAATAATCGCCATGAAGAGCCGCCTCGCCGCCCCCGTCGCCCTGGCCGTCAGCGCCGTCCTCGCCCTCACCGCATGCGGCGGAGGCAGCAGCACCCCCTCCACCGTGCCGGCCGACGCCGACGTCGTGATCCGCGCGAAGGACGGCATCGTGTGGGATTCGAAGGACTACTCGGCCACGGCGACCGACGGCAAGGTCACCATCTACTCGGTGAACAACTCCGGCATCGCCCACAACATGTACGTGCTCGACGAGGCCGACAAGCCGATCGGCGGATACGTCGACCTGCCCAAGCGGGGCAGCGACGGCACGTTGGTCTACGACCTGGCCCCCGGCACCTACCACATCGTGTGCAAGGTGCCCGGCCACTCGAACATGAAGGCCACGCTGACCGTCAGCTGAGCGCCTCGCGGAGGCGGTCGCTCCAGTCGACCGTCTCGGTGCTGATGCCGGCGGCGTGGAACTCGGCGCGCTGACGTGCCAGTTCGGCCGCTGCGCGCTCCACCTCGGGGCCCAGCACCTCGGCAGCGATGCGGTCGCGCAGGTGCCTCGCCAGTGCCGGGCTGGCACCGTCGGTGCCCACCGCCACCGTGACGGGGCCTCGCCGGGTGATCGCGGGCAGGATGAACGTGCAGTTCCGGGGGTCGTCGGCGCTGTTGACCCACACGCCCTTGGCGTTCGCGTCAGCCGCGACCGCCGCGTTCACCTCGGGCACGTCGGTGGCGGTCATCACCAGGCGATGCCCCTCGATGTCAGCGGGCTCGTAGGGGCGCCGGCGGATCTCGGCCGCCATCGCCGCCACCTCGTCGAGCACGAGCGGGGCGACCACCGTGACACGCGCACCTGCAGCGACGAGGCCTTCCACCTTCCTCGCCGCCACGTTGCCGCCGCCCACCATCAGCACGGGCACGTCACGCAGTTCCAGCATCACCGGGTATCCGAAGGCCATGGGCCGAGCCTACCCCTGATTCATACAATTCCAGATCGGATAAGTCGGGAATGCTGATAGTGTCGCCCCATGCACGCGTACCACCTGCGCCCGATGGTCAGCCTGGTGGGCGCCGGTCCGGGTGACCCCGACCTGCTCACGGTGCGGGCGGTGCGCCGCATCGCCGAGGCCGAGGTCGTGGTGCACGACGCACTGGTCGGCGACGGCGTGCTGGCCCTGGTGCCAGCGGGAGTCGAACTCATCGACGTGGGCAAGCGCCCGGGCCGGGGCACCGCACAGGACCTCATCAACCTGCTGCTCGTGGGCCTTGCACGGCAGGGCAAGCGGGTCGTGCGGCTCAAGGGAGGCGACCCGTTCGTGTTCGGACGTGGTGGCGAGGAGGCCCTCGCGCTTGCCGAGGCCGGATTCGCGGTCGAGGTCGTGCCGGGCATCAGTTCGGCCGTCGGCGCACCTGCTGCGGCGGGCATTCCCGTCACCCACCGGGGTGTGTCGGCCGCCTTCACCGTGGTCACCGGTCACCGGCAACCGGGTGAGACCCCGGTCGACTGGCACGCCCTTGCGAAGGTCGGGGGCACCGTCGTGGTGCTGATGGGCGTGGCGCACCGGGGCGAGATCGCCACGGCGATGATCGAGGGCGGTCTTGCCGACGACACGCCGGTGGCCGCCGTGCACCGGGCCACCACCGGCGCCCAACGCGTGGTGCGGTGCCCGCTACGCGAACTGGCCACCGCACCGATCGAATCACCCGCGGTGATCGTGATCGGCGCAGTGGCCAGTCTCGACGTCAGTTCGATCGCCGAGGCGATCGTCGTCTGATCAGGCTGCCTTCAGGAACAGCTCGCTGAGGATCAGGAAGATCACCCACAGGCCGAAGGCGGCGATGATCGGGTTGCGCACACCCTTGCCGTCGTAGAGCACGTTGAGACCCTTGTTCGCCTGGGTCTTCCACGGCATCAGGCCGAGGGCGTTGAGCTCGAGGATGGCGACGATCACGAGGCTGATGAGCCAGAAGGTCATCATGCTGCCCGAGCTGACCGTGTCGGCGGTGGTCTTCGAGTGCGACTTGAACACCATGAAGAACAGCATCGACACCGAGAAGATCGCGTTCTGGCGGCTGGCCATCACGGCACGGCGGCCGGCTGCGGCAGCGTCAGGGTTGGCCTCGCCACCGGCGAGCACGTTGGCGGCGTTCGCCAGCACGACCTTCTGGTTGCGCCAGATCACACCCCACACGTTCAGCATCATGATGATTCCGAGCACCATGCCGAGGCTGATGGCGATACCGCCGGCGTTCTTGCCGAAGCCCTCCGAGAAGTAGTCCTCGGTGATGAGCGTGATCAGGATGCCGGTCACGAACGTGCTGACGGAGGCCCAACGGAACCACCACAGCGCCTTGCGGGCCACCTTGTCGATCGCGATGTTGCGGGCGCGGGCCTCGTCGCCGAAGGCAGCGAACGCCGGCACCTGCACGAAGTTGAAGTAGTAGAGCAGACCTATCCACATGATCCCGGCAAGGATGTGGAGCCAGCGCATGCCCCAGTCACCGAGTGCAGCCCTGCTGAAGAAACCGTTGTAATCCGCGAGCACTTTCCGTACCCCCTCCTTGTGAAACTGACGTGCGAAACGTAGCACCACCGCCAAGGCCGAGACGCGAACCACCCTTGTCCTGAGGAACTTCAGTTCCTCGGGACAAGGGGTAGCCTCCGGGGCGTCATGGCGCACGAATTCATCTACACCTGCTACAAGCTCGCCCGCTTCTACCCGCCCGACCGAACGGTGCTCGAGAACATCTCGCTCTCGTTCTACCCAGGGGCCAAGATCGGTGTGCTCGGCAGCAACGGCGCCGGCAAGAGCAGCCTGCTGCGCATCATGGCCGGCCTCGACGACGGCTACAGCGGCGAGGCCCGCCTCACCCCGGGGTTCACGGTTGGCCACCTGGCCCAGGAACCCCAACTCGACCCGGCGAAGGACGTGCGCGGCAACGTGATGGACGGCGTGGCCGCGGTGCAGGGCCTGATCGACCGGTACAACGAGGTCATGGGCATGTGGGCCGACCCGGATGCCGACTACGAGAAGGTCGGGGCACTGCAGGCCGAACTGGAGGACAAGATCGCAGCCGCCGACGCCTGGAGCCTCGACCGCAACGTCGAGATCGCCATGGACGCGTTGCGTTGCCCGCCCGACGACGCCGACGTCACCAAGCTGTCGGGTGGCGAGCGACGCCGCGTGGCCCTGTGCCGTCTGCTGCTGAGCCGGCCCGACCTGCTGTTGCTCGACGAGCCCACCAACCACCTCGACGCCGAGAGCGTGCAGTGGCTCGAGCGCTTCCTGCAGGACTACGCCGGCACCGTGGTGGCCATCACCCACGACCGCTACTTCCTCGACAACGTGGCCAAGTGGATCCTCGAACTCGACCGCGGCCGGGGCATCCCGTTCGAGGGCAACTACTCGAGCTGGCTCGAGCAGAAGCAGGAGCGCCTGTCCCGCGAGGAGAAGGCCACCGAGGCCCGCCAGCGAACCCTGCAGCGCGAGTTGGAATGGGTGCGCATGTCGCCCAAGGCCCGTCAGGCCAAGGGCAAGGCCCGACTCAGCGCCTACGACAAGTTGCAGCAGGAGGCCGAGGCAGCCGAACGCGGGCCCGACAGGTTGGAGATCAACATCCCCGTCGGCCGACGCCTCGGCGACACCGTCATCGAGGTGAAGGGCCTGCGCAAGGGGTTCGGCGACCGCCTGCTCATCGAGGACCTCTCGTTCACGCTCCCCCGTGCTGGCATCGTGGGCATCATCGGCCCGAACGGCGCCGGCAAGACGACGCTGTTCCGCATGCTCACCGGCCAGGAGGCACCCGACGGCGGCACCGTGGAGATCGGCGACACGGTCGACCTCGCATACGTCGACCAGAGCCGCGACTCGCTGAACGCCGACGCCACCGTGTTCGAGGAGATCACCGGTGGCGTCGAGCACATGAAGGTCGGCAACCGCGAGATCCACGGCCGCGCCTACTGCGCCAGTTTCAACTTCAAGGGCAGCGACCAGCAGAAGCGCGTCGGTGACCTGTCGGGTGGCGAAAGGAACCGGGTGCACCTCGCGAAGTTGCTGAAGACCGGCGGCAACGTGCTGCTGCTCGACGAGCCCACCAACGATCTCGACGTCGACACGCTGCGGGCGCTCGAGACCGCGCTCGACAACTTCCCCGGCTGCGCCGTGGTGATCAGCCACGACCGCTGGTTCCTCGACCGCATCGCCACCCACGTGCTGGCGTTCGAGGGCGACAGTCAGGTGCGCTGGTTCGAGGGCAACTTCAGCGAGTACGAGGCGTGGCGCCACAAGGAGTTCGGTGGCGCCGCCGACCAGCCGCACCGCATCAAGTACAAGCCACTGGCGCGCTGACCATGGCCCGTCGCTGGATCCCGAGGGTGTGCATCGCAGTGTTCGTCTGCGGCATCGCCGGGCTGATCATCAGTTCGATCGCGGGCAACAACGCCGGCGTCGTGCTGACGATCGGCGCGACCGTCGCAGTGGCGGGCGTGGTGATGCTGACCATCGGCGCCGTCACGGCCAAGGAACGACTCGAGCCCTTCGACGAGGCACGTGCGGAGCAACTCGAGTCGCGTATCGCCGCGCTCGTGGCGGCCGGTGCGCCCGAGGCCGAGGTCCGCGATCTCGTGCGCGACGCAATGAGACTCGGCCAGCGGTGACCCACGAGACCGACACCCAGTTGGCGTCGCGTCTGGCCGTCGAGGCAGGCCGATTGCTGGTGCAGTTACGCGATGAACTCACCGCCCGGGGCGCACCCTCGTGGCAGATCATGGACACCGGCGACATCGCCAGCCACCGGTTCCTGCTGGCCGAACTCGGCGCCGCGCGGCCCGACGATGCGGTCCTGTCGGAGGAAGGCGTGGAGGACCCCCGCCGGTTCGGTGGGCAACGGGTGTGGATCGTCGATCCGCTCGACGGCACCAACGAGTTCGGCGAGCGCGGCCGCCATGACTGGGCCGTGCACGTGGCGCTCTGGGAAGGCGACCGCTTCGCAGCCGGCGCGGTCAGCCTGCCGGCGCTCGACATGGTGTTCAGCACCGACCCCGCCCCCGTCCTGCCGCCGCCGCAATGGACGCGACCCCGACTCGTCACCAGTCGCACCCGCAACCCACCTGCCGCCGTGATCGTGGCGAACGCCCTCGGTTGCGACGCCGTGCGACTCGGTTCGGCGGGGGCCAAGGCGATGGCAGTCGTGCTCGGCGAGGCCGACATCTACGTGCACGACGGCGGCATGTACCAGTGGGACAGCGCGGCTCCCGCCGCTGTTGCACAGGCTGCCGGCCTGCACGTCAGCCGAGTCGACGGTTCGCCACTCGTCTACAACACACGCGACCCGTGGCTGCCCGATTTCCTCGTCTGCCGGAAGGAACACGCCTCGGACGTCTTCGAGGCGCTCTGGGACAACCCGACCGGCAGGGTGCGTCGGTGAGCCAGCACGAACCCACGGTGCTCGTGGAGCGAGACGGCCACGTGGCGACGCTGTTCCTGAACCGACCGCACCGGCACAACGCCTGGACCGGCCGGATGCACGGCGAGTACCGCGCGGCGCTCTCTGCGCTCGACGCCGACCCGGCGATCCGCGTCGTGGTGGTCACGGGCACTCCCCCGGCGTTCTGCGTGGGCGGCGACAGCGAGGCGCTCGCCGGGCACGCGGAGCGGGGCGGCTACAGCAGCGGTCTCGCCGCCGACGCTGCCCGGCCGGGCGAGGGCGTGCGGCCCGAGTTCGACGCCGACTTCGCCTACCACTTCGGGCTCCGCGTGACGATGATCGCTGCCGTGAACGGGGCGGCGGCCGGTGTGGGGCTGGCGCTCGCCCTGTTCTGCGACCTGCGGTTCGGGGCGGCGGGCGCGAAACTCACCACCGCCGCACCGAAACTGGGCCTGCCGGCGGAGTACGGCACCAGTTGGCTGCTGCCGCGCCTGGTGGGCATCACCCGCGCCTCCGACCTGCTGCTGTCGGGGCGAGTCATGACCCCGACGGAGACCGCCGACTGGGGTCTGTGGAACGGCATCGAGCAGGACGGGGCAGCGACCCTTGCCGCTGCACGGCAGTACGCCCACCGGTTGGCGACCAGCGTGGGACCGACCGCACTCGCCACCACGAAGCGCCAGATCTGGCTCGACCAATTGCACGGTTCGCCGGCGGCCGCCGTACTGCAATCGCAGACCTTGCTGGACGAGGCGATGACCACCGCCGAGTACCGCGAAGGCGTGCGAGCCCTGCGCGAGAAACGACCACCGGATTTTGCCTGATCGGGGCGACTGAAGGTTCGGCGTGCTTTACACTTCTCGCATGGAGCCGACTCCCGCCGACGCCTCGTCCACCACTCGCTTTCCCGGGCTCGCCGTGGCCGCCCTCGCCTCGCTGGGGGCCGGAGCCGTGCATGCCGCGGCCACGGGCATCCATGCCGAGCACCCGCAACTGGCCCGCATCTTCGTGGTCGCCACGGTGCTGCAGTTGGCCGCCGGACTGTGGGCCCTTGCCCGACCGCACCGCGCTGCTGCGCTGGCCGTTGCGGTGGTGAACGCCGCGGCGGTCGCCGGGTGGCTGGCGACCCGACTCGTGGGCATCTCGTGGATCGACGGCCTCGAGACACGTGAGGCAGCGCAGTTCGCCGACACCGTCTGTGCGGGTCTCGGCGCCCTCGCCGTCGGCACCGCCATCGGGGCACTGCTGGTCGGCCGCCGCCCTGCATTCACCCAGCCGCGACTGGCCGTGCCGGCGTTGCTGGTCGCCGCACTCGCGGTTCCCGCGATGTGGTCGGGCGGCACGCACGTCCACGACCACGCGCACAACGAGACCCTCGCTGCCGGCGCCGACGGCCATGCCCACGACGACGCGACGGCCAGCGACCCGAACCACGCCCACGACGACGCCACGGCTGCCGGGGATGCGACCGACAACACGGCACACAGCCACGGAGACACCGCTGCAGCGCTCGCCAGCGACTGGCCGCGCGCATGGGACCCCACCCAGCCGATCGACCTCAGCGGCGTGCCCGGCGTGAGCCCCGAGCAGGAGGCGCGGGCCAAGAAGTTGGTCGAGGACACGCTGAAGTACCTGCCCAAGTGGAGCACCACCGAGGCCGCGGTTGCCGATGGCTACAACAGCATCGGTGACGCCGGCACCGGAAGCGAGCACTTCATCAAGCTGGGCTTGATCCAGGACGACGTGATGCTCGACCCCACCCAGCCCGAATCGCTGGTGTACACGGTGCACGCCGACGGCAAGAAGACCCTCGCCGGGGCGATGTTCATCGCCAGCGCCCGTGCCACCGACGACTCCACGCTCACCGACTGGGCGGGCCCGCTGATGACGTGGCACAACCATGGCGATCTGTGCTGGGAAGGCGGAAGGGTCGTCGGCACCATCGATGCGTCCGGGGTGTGCGCCCGGGGCGTGAACCAGGGCGGCCAGTTCCCGATGGTGCACGTGTGGGTCGAGCCGCACATGTGCGGCGTGTTCGCCGCTCTCGAGGGCGTGGGCGCGGGTCAGGCAGCGGTCCCCGATGACCAGCGCCAG
>JBJTXX010000276.1:0-6998 GCA_046082485.1 Actinomycetota bacterium | reverse complement strand
CCTCGACGAGGTACGCCTCGTTTGCTCGCCCCAGCGCGCGCCGTTCGGCGCGCACGGCGCTGCCGAGTCGACCTTCGATGGCGTGAACCGCAGTCACTGGTGGCTCGTGGCCACCGTTCGCTGACTCGGGGTTCACGTGTTTCGGTTGTGCCCGCGCGTTGTCCGACAGCGGTAGTGCGAACCGACGGGGCGCCTCGAAAATCACGGGGCGCGGCGGGTGCTGCGCCGTTAGCCTTTTCCACATGCGTGTAGGCGTCGTCGGTGCAACAGGTCAGGTGGGCGCGGTCATGCGCGCCATTCTCGAGGAGCGGAACTTCCCGGTCGACGAGATCCGTTTCTTCGCGTCGGCGCGCAGCGCCGGCTCGACGCTGCCCTGGAGGGGCGGCGAGGTCGTGGTCGAGGACGCCTCGGTGGCCGACCCTTCCGGCCTCGATGTGGCCCTGTTCTCGGCCGGTGCCAGCAGCTCGAAGGAACTGGCGCCGAAGTTCGCGGCCGCAGGCGCCATCGTGGTCGACAACTCGTCGGCATGGCGTATGCACCCCGACGTGCCGCTGGTCGTCAGCGAGGTGAACCCCGGCGAGGTGCGCAACGCACGCATCGGCATCATCGCCAACCCGAACTGCACCACCATGGCCGCCATGCCGGTGCTGAAGCCGCTGCACGACGAGGCCGGCCTGTTGCGGATGGTGGCCAGCACCTACCAGGCCGTCAGCGGCGGTGGCCTTGCCGGTGTCGACGAACTCGACAAGCAGGCCCGTGAGACGGTGGACCACGCCCGTGCGCTGGCGTACGACGGCGAGGCCGTGCTCTTCCCGGCCCCCACCAAGTTCTCCAAGCACATCGCGTTCAACGTGCTGCCCTATGCCGGCAAATACGTCGACGACGGCTCCCTCGAGACCGACGAGGAGCAGAAGCTGCGCAACGAGAGCCAGAAGATCCTCGCCATCCCCGGTCTGCGCGTCAGCGGCACCTGTGTGCGCGTGCCGGTGTTCACCGGCCACTCGCTCAGCATCAACGCCGAGTTCGAGCGCCCCATCAGCGTGGCCCGCGCCACCGAACTGCTGGGCGCTGCTCCCGGTGTGCAGTTGATGGACGTGCCCACGCCGCTCGAGGCAGCGGGCAAGGACCCGAGCTACGTCGGCCGCATCCGTCAGGATTCCAGCGTCGACGACGGCCGCGGCCTGGTGCTGTTCCTCAGCAACGACAACCTGCGCAAGGGTGCGGCGCTGAACGCCGTGCAGATCGCCGAACTGCTCGTCTGACCGTGGATCTGCGCGAACTGCAGGACGTCATCGAGCGCACCTTCGGTTCGCGAGACCGCGAACGCGGCACTCCCGCGTCGGTGGCATGGCTCGCCGAAGAGGTCGGCGAACTGGCGCAGGCGGTGCGCAAGGGCAGCCACGAGCAGCGACTGCACGAGTTCGGTGACGTGGTGGCGTGGGTGGCCACGCTGGCGAACCAGGTGGGCATCGACCTCACCGAGGCCATCGAGCGCTACGCGACGGGCTGCCCCCGTTGCGGCGCGATGCCCTGCTCGTGCTGATCAGGCGTCGATGACGACCTTGATGGCACCGGTGCCCTCGCGCTTGCCGCGCAGGCGCTGCCACAGGTTGCTCGGCGCGATGAGCACGGCGTAGCCCAGCCAGTACTTGCGGCGGATGGCTCGGTCGACGCGGCGCACCGCATCGGGCGCCAGCACCTCGGCCCGGCCCTTGTGCACGGTGGCTCCGGGGGCCACCTTGCCGCGCACGTCGCTGACGGCCAGGGTCACCTCGGGGTTGCGCCGCACGCGCTTCACCTTCCACGCATCGGCGTCGGTGGTGAACGCGTAGCCGCCTTCGAACGGCACCAGCCACACCGCGGTGGCGGCGGGCGTGCCGTCCTTCTTCATCGAGACGAACGAGACGTACTTGGCCTTGTCGAGATCGCTGGGCATGCCGGAAGCCTAAGAGCGTGGGCCCCGTTTCGTCGCTCCGAACGTCTGGACGAGCACGCTCACACCGGGCACTCTGCGCCGCGTGCGATCGCTGGTACGAATCCGGTCCGCCACGGACCGCTTTCGTACCTGCGGTCGTGTCGCGACGGGAACGCCTGACTGCCGCTGTGTGTCACCGCATCGGCAAACAGGACTCACGCTCTCACGAGATCAGCGCCGAACCTGACCGAAAACGACCACGGGCCCGCCCTTCGGCGGACCCTGCGGTGGTCGGGGTGAGAAGATTTGAACTTCCGGCCTCCACGTCCCGAACGTGGCGCGCTAACCAAGCTGCGCTACACCCCGTAGCGAGGGAGAACTCTACCCCGCGCTGACGGTTTCTTCCTCAGCCGTTTCCGCAGCATCGGCGTCGCCGCCATCGGCATCGGCCAGGGGTGCCGGCGGGTTCAGCACATCGCGCACCGCTCGCTTCAGCGTCAGCGGGTCGGTGGGCTTGACGATCCAGCCGTCGGCGGCCGAGCGCTTGGCGAGGTGCACGTCGGCGGTGCGGTCGAGCAGCATCAGCACCTTCACGGCGGGCACGCGGCCGGCGCTGTGGTCGAGGCGCAGGTCCATCGCCACCGCCATGCCACCCTTGGAGCCGATCTGCAGGTCGAGCACGGCGAGATCGACATCGCCCTTGGCGACGAGTCGGCTGACCTCGCGGCCCTCCGAGCAGATGGTGAACCGGACATCGGGCCCGCTGAGGGCCGAGGTGACGTCGTTGACGACGTACTGGGCATCGGTGGCGACGAGGATGTGCACGCCGCAGACGTTACCGGCTGGCTGGGAACAGCAGCGAGCGCACGTCGTCGAGGGCCTGCATCGAGTGCACGTCGCCGGGCAGCGTGGGCACGAACGAGGTGTGCACCTCGGCAGGAATCGCATCGCAGGCCATCAGCCGTGCGACGTTCACCCGTTCGGCGTCGGCGGCTGCCTCGAGTTCGAGGAGGTTGTCGTGAAGGGCTGCCGCATCGGCTGCCTTCGGTCGGCGGGCGGTTCGCCGGCCGAAGGCCGGGGTGCACCGGTTCACCACCACGGCGGCCACGGTCAGGCGGCTGCGGCGCAGGCGTTCGGCGAAGAACCGGGCTTCCTCCACGGTGTCGGCGCGGGGCGAGGCCACGAGCACGAACCTCGTGACGCCGCTCCGCAGCAGCTGCAGCACCTCGTCGGCTCGGTCGCGGAAGCCGGTCTCCATGCCCGAGAACGCCTGGAAGAAGGCGATGGCGTCGGTCAGCACGTCACCGCCCACCACCTTCCCGATGGTGCGCAGCACGGGTTGTGCCGCGACGTTCAGCACCTTCAGGCCCCGCCGGGTGGGCACCATCAGCAGCTTGAACAGCGGATGGTCGATGAAGCGCGTGAGGGTGCTGGGCGCGTCGAGGAAGTCGAGGGCGTTGCGGGTGGGCGGCGTGTCGACGATGACGAGGTCGAAGCGCGGGTCGGCGTGCAGTGCGTGCAGGCGTTCGGCCGCCATGTACTCCTGTGTGCCCGACAGGCTGCCTGCCACGTTTCGGTAGAAGCCGTTGGCGAGGATGCGTTCGGCCTGTTGGGCGTCCTCCGCGTAGGTGCGCACCAGTCCGTCGAACGTGCTGGCCGGGTCGAGCATCAGCGCCCACAACTCCCCGGGGGCATCGACGGGCAGGCGAACGGGGTCGTTGGTCAGTCCGCCGGGCACCCCCAGTGCGTCGGCAAGGCGCCGCGCCGGGTCGATGGTGACCACCACTGCTCGACGGCCGATGGCCGCTGCCTGCAGCCCGAGGGCAGCAGCGGTGGTGGTCTTGCCCACGCCACCGGACCCGCAGCACACCAGCACCTCGGCGGTGGCGAGATGGTGCGACAGGGTGGGCTGGTCGCTCATCGGGCGTCCCACGTCGCGGCCATGTGGTCGATGGCGTCGGCGTCGAGCACCGAACCGGGCATGAGGGGCAACGACAACTGGGGCAGCGGCAGTGCCCCTGCCAGCCGAGCCCGCTGCGATGCGTGCATCGCCCGGCGGGCGTTGCGGAACACGGCTGCGTCGCGCATGGGTGAACCCTCGGGCGCGGCGTCGGCAGGCAGTTCGGGCCCCTCGTCGACGGCGTTCACCACCAGCGGGCCGAGGTGCACGCCCACCCGCTCGCGCAGCGCCTCGGCTGTCTCGATGGCCTCGTTGCCGGGGGTGGCCTCGGGAAGGGTCACCAGCACCACGACGGTTCGTTCGGCATCGGCCAGCATGGCCTCCACCTCCGCGGCCTGGGTGCGAATCGGGCCGCCGCGCATCGTCGAGAGCATGCTGCGTGCGGCCAGCAGGAACGTGATGGCGTGGCCGGCTGCCGGGCCGTCCACCACGATCAGGTCCCAGTTGCCGCTGCGCTCGAGTTGCTTGATCTTGCCGAGCACCACGATGTCGTCGATGCCCGGGCTGGCGGTGGCCACCACGTCGATGATGCCGCTGCTCGAGAGCCGCTTGGCGACCCGCGACAGGCCGTGCGAGTCGAGGTACTCGCGCAGGGCGGTCGAGGCCGACAGGTGCTGCACCTCGGCGCCGTCGACCAGATCGTCGAGCGTCGGCTTGCCGTCGAGTTCCACCACCAGTACCCGCATTCCGCGCCGGATTGCGGCACGCGCCAAAACCGCCGTTACCGTGGTCTTCCCAACACCGCCCTTGCCGGCCACGATGGCCAACCGGGCGGCGGTGACTGACTGCAGCGGATCCACGCTATTCCTCGGAGGCACTTGTGCGCAGACTAGCGATCGCCCTTCTCCTTGCCCCCCTCGCGGGGCTGGCCGGGCTGTCGCTGCTCGGTTCCGGCACCGTGCACGCCGGCACGTTGCATGCGGGCACGGTGCCCGACACCACCGTGCCCGACGAGCAGGCGGTCGCGGCAGACCTCGCCCCTGTCGACGTGCTGCAGGTGTCGGGCCTGTTCGACTCGGTGCAGGTGCAGGCCATCACCGACGCCATCGAACGCAGCGAGGCCAACGGTTCGCAGGCGTTGATCCTGCAGTTGAACACGCGGGGTGCGGTGGTGCCCGACGACGACATGCAGGCGCTGCTGCAGCGGGTGGCCGACGCCGAGGTGGCCATCGGCATCTGGGTCGGGCCGTCGCGCGATGCTCGCGCCTACGGCACGCCGGCCCAACTGTTCGGCGTGGCCGACGTGACGGCGATGGTGGCCGGCAGCCGCGTGGGCTACACCGGCCCGCTGCTGCGCCTCGACGGCGCCACGGTCGACCTCGGTCCCAATGGGGATCAGTTGCGCGACGGCTCGAAGTCGTTCGCCGACGCCCGCCGCGACGGTGTGCTGCGGCTGACGACCAGCGACCAGGGCGTGCCCACCGTGCGCAGCATGGTGCTGGCGATGGACGGCGTGGAACTGCCCGACGGCACGGTGCTCGACACCATCAGCCAGGAACTCGGCGACGACGGCGCCGAGCAGAACGTCTCGACGCTGGTGCGGTTCACCGGCCTCGGCCTGATCGAGGAGTTGTTCCACACCGTTGCCAGCCCGCCCATGGCGTTCCTGTTCTTCGCCATCGGCTGCTGCCTGCTGATCTTCGAACTGTTCACCGCCGGTGTCGGCGTGGCCGGCTTCGTCGGTGCCGTCCTCGCGGTGCTGGGGTGTTACGGCTTGTCGGAACTGCCCACTCGAACGGGTGCCATCGTGCTGCTGGTGCTGGCGATGGTGGCCTTCGCCGTCGACGTGCAGGTGGGCATTCCACGGTTCTGGACGGGCGTGGGGCTGGTGTTGTTCACCCTCGGCGCGCTCTTCCTCTACGAACCGCAGCCGGGCAACAGCCTGCGGCTCGGCTGGCTCACGCTCGCGGTCGCCATCATCGGGGTGGCCCTGACGTTCGTGGTGGGCATGCCGTCGATGGTGCGCACCCGTTTCGCCACGCCCACCATCGGCCGCGAATGGATGATCGGCAGCGAGGGCGTGGCCGTCGGGGCCATCGAGCCCGATGGCGTGGCCCAGGTGGGCGAGTCGAAGTGGCGCGCTCGCACCAACCGTGCGACGCCCATCGCGGCGGGCGCGGCGTTGAAGGTGGTGGCCATCGACGGCGTCACCCTCGAGGTCGAACCCGCCGAGGGCGGCGCCCGCGATTACCGCGAACGGCGGCCGAAGGCCGGCGCGGATGACTCGCGCACCGATGCCTGAATGCGCTACACCGTAGGGGTGTGATCGTCGTCGACCAGCGCACCTTCGTGCAGGGCCGCCCTGCGGGATACGGCACTGCCGGTGAGGGCATGCCGGTGGTGCTGCTGCACGGATGGGCGCTCGGGCAGCACACGTACCGCGAAGTGGTGTCGACGATCGCGGAGCAGGGCTGCCGGGTCATCGCCCCTGCGTTGCCGGGCTTCGGCGGCACCCCCGAGCTTCCCGACAGCGAATTCTCGCTGCGCGGCTACGCGCAGTGGGTGGCCGACCTGCTCGACGCGCTCGACATCGAGGAGCCCGTGGTGATGGTGGGCCACTCGTTCGGCGGCGGGGTGGCCATCCGGTTCGCACACGACCATCGCACCCGCGTGCGCAGCCTGGTGCTGGTGAACTCGGTGGGCGGCTCGTCCTGGCGTCAGGGCCGAACCCTTCGCAGCATCACCGAACGGCCGCTGTGGGACTGGGGGCTGCACTTCCCCGGTGACGTGTTCCCGCTGCGACAGGCCACACGGGTGCTGCCCGTGGTGGCCGAGGACCTCCTTCCGAACATCGTGCGCAACCCGCGAGCGATCGTGAAGGTGGCCAACCTGGCGCGTCGTGCCGACCTGCGCGGCGAACTGGAGGGCCTGCGCGACAGCGGCATGCCGATCACCATCCTGTGGGGTCGGCGCGACGGCATCATCCCCCGCGAGTCGTTCGAGGCCATGTGCGTGGCGTCGGGTGTGGAGGGCACCGTGGTGGAGGGCTCCCACAGTTGGCTGTTGGCCGACCCGCACCACTTCGGCGAGGTGATCACCAACGACGTGAACGTGGCGCGTGCCGCACGGGAACTGGAACTGAAGGCACCGCCGCCGAAACGCAAGGGTCTGCGTCGGGTGAGG
>JBJTXX010000275.1:0-1162 GCA_046082485.1 Actinomycetota bacterium | reverse complement strand
GCGCGTACATCGACAGGTCCTTGCCGTAGCCCGACTTCTTGTAGCCGCCGTGGGGCATCTCGGCAACGAGCGGGATGTGGGTGTTGATCCACACACAACCGAAGTCGAGGCGCTTGGCCATCCGCATCGCCCGGCCGAAGTCCTTCGTCCACACGCTGCTGGCCAGGCCGTACTCCACTCCGTTCGCCCAGCGCACGGCCTCGTCCTCCTCGTCGAAGCGCTGCACGGTGATGACGGGCCCGAAGATCTCCTTCTGGCTCATCTCGTCGTCCTGGCGCAGGCCGGCCACGACGGTGGGCTCGAAGAAGAATCCGTTGCCTGCCACCTTGCTGCCACCGGCCACCACCGAGGCGTGCGAGGGCATGCGCTCGACCATGCCGCTCACGTGGGCGAGCTGGTTGGGGTTGTTGACCGGGCCGAACAGCACGTCCTCGTCGTCGGGCATTCCCGTCTTCAGGCCGGCCGCCTGCTCGGCCAACGCCGCCACGAAGTCGTCATAGGCACCGGGGGCGCACAGCACACGCGTCGCCGCCGTGCAGTCCTGACCCGCGTTGAAGAAGCCGGCGATGGCGATGCCTTCCGCTGCTGCCGCGATGTCGGCGTCGTCGAACACCACGACGGGCGCCTTGCCGCCGAGTTCGAGGTGCACACGCTTCAGGCTGTGCGAGGCGGCCTCGGCCACCTGCATGCCGGCACGCACCGAACCGGTGACGCTCACCATCGAGGGGGTGTCGTGCAGCACCATCGAGCGGCCGGTGTCGCGGTCGCCGCAGATCACGTTGAACACGCCGGCGGGCAGGAACTCGGCGGCGATCTCGGCCAGCAGACCGGTCGTGGCCGGCGTGGTGTCGCTGGGCTTCAGCACCACGGTGTTGCCCGCCGCGATCGCAGGGGCGAACTTCCACACGCCCATCATCATCGGGTAGTTCCACGGGGCCACCTGGGCGCAGACACCGATGCTCTCGCGGCGGATCATCGAGGTCATGCCCCGCATGTACTCGCCGGTGCTCTTGCCCTCGAGGTGCCGCGCGGCGGTGGCGAAGAAGCGGATCTGGTCGACCATCGGGGGAATCTCCTCGCTGCGCACGAGATGCAGTGGCTTACCGCAGTTCTCGCTCTCGAGGGCGATCAGTTCCTCCACACGGGCCTCCACGGCGTCGGC
>JBJTXX010000274.1:0-1053 GCA_046082485.1 Actinomycetota bacterium | reverse complement strand
CACTGAGGTGTTGCGCAACATGATCTACGGGCGCAACCAGTCACTCGGCGACCTGGGCCTCGTGGTGCTCGACGAGGTGCACTTCCTGCAGGATGCCTACCGGGGCCCGGTGTGGGAGGAAGTGATCGTGCACCTGCCCGTCGAGGTGCAACTGGTGTGCCTGTCGGCGACGGTGAGCAACGCCACGGAATTGGCGGAGTGGATCACCACGGTGCGCGGCACCACGCGGGCAGTGTTGGAGGAACGTCGGCCGGTGCGCCTCGACAACATGTACCTCATCGGTGATCGAACCCGGGACCGTTTGCACCTGCTGCCGACCATCGTCAACGGGCGCTTCAACCACGAGGCGGCACGGCTCGACGACGAGGCGGCGCGGTCGGGAAGGGGGTCGGGCAAGCGATCGGGCGACCGCACCGCTCGCCAGCGCATCTACACGCCATCGCGACTCGAGACGCTGGAGGTGCTGGAGCGCAACGCCATGCTGCCGGCCATCCACTTCATCTTCAGTCGAAACCAGTGCGACGAGGCGGCCCGCAGCTGTCTCGCTGCAGGGGTGCGCCTCACGACAGCGGAGGAGCGCGACCGTATCCATGAGATCGCCTCGGCTCGGCTGGGGACCATGGAACCGACCGACCTTGCCGTGCTCGGACACTCACAGTTCCTCAGCCAGCTCGAGGCGGGAATCGCCGCACACCACGCAGGGATGGTGCCGCCGTTCAAGGAGGTCGTGGAAGCCTGCTTCATCGAGGGTCTGGTGAAGATCGTGTTCGCCACCGAGACGCTCGCGGTGGGTGTGAACATGCCGGCCAAGTCGGTGGTGATCGAGAAACTCACCAAGTTCACCGGCGACCACCACACGTTCCTGACACCCGGCGAGTACACGCAGTTGACCGGCCGGGCCGGACGACGCGGCCTCGATGACCTGGGACACGCCGTCGTGCTCTGGAGCCCGTTCGTGCCGTTCGATCAGGTCGCCACGCTCGCGAGCAGCCGCACGTTCCACCTCAACTCGGCATTCCGGCCGACCTACAACATGGCCGCGAACCTCGTTCG
>JBJTXX010000273.1:0-11669 GCA_046082485.1 Actinomycetota bacterium | reverse complement strand
GTCGCGACGGTCGTTGGTACGCCGTCGGCTACGAAGGGCTCGACCCGCTCACCGGCCGCGACCGGCGGCGCTGGCATCGCGCAAAGGATGAGACCGCTGCCCGGGCGCTGGCCGATGCACTGCCCTCAGCCCGACCGCCGTCCACTCGCGGGATGACCGTGTCGCGCTACCTGTGCACCCGCTGGCTCCCCACCCGCCAAGATCGCCTCCGGCCCACCACGGCGTTCCGATACGAGAAGATGATCGACCGCTAGGTGCTGCCGCACCTCGGTCGCGTGCCGTTGCGCAGCCTCACGATCGCCCACCTCCAGGACCTCCACGCCCACCTTCGTCGCAGTGGACGCCACGACGGCGGGCCGCTCGCACCCAAGACCGTGCTGAACGTGCACCAGATCCTTCGCACCGCGCTCGGCGACGCCGAACGCTCCGGTCTCGTGCCGCGCAACGTCGCCCGTCTCATGGACCCACCCTGCCACGGTGCCGCACCCGAACAACGCTGCTGGAACGAACACCAACTCCGCCAATTCCTGGATGTCGCCATGACCCATCGGCTCGGCCCGGCGATCTGGCTGACGGCGATGACCGGCATGCGCCGCGGTGAGGTGCTCGGCCTGCGCTGGACCGACATCGATCTCGACACGGCAACGTTGTCGATCCGCCGGTCAGTCAGCTGCACCGGCTACCAAGTCCACACCACCCCGACCAAGACCCGCACCTCACGCCGAGCGATCGACCTCGACCCGCACACCGTCGAGGTGCTGCGCAACTGGCAACACCACCAACTCGATGAGCTCGGGACCGGCGCACCGGACGGAACGGTGTTCACCCGCCCCGACGGGCAGCCAGTGCACCCGCACGCGCTGTCGCAGACCGTCGACCGGCTGCAGCGCGCCGCAGGTGTGCCGGCGATCCGGCTGCACGATCTCCGGCACACCCATGCGACGTTGATGCTGAAGCACGGCATCCCGTTGAAGGTCGTCAGCGAACGGCTCGGGCACTCGACACCGGCGTTCACGATGGCCGTCTACCAACACGTCCTGCCCGGCATGCAACGCGACGCCGCCAACACCTTCGCCCGCCTCATCACACCCACCGACCCCCCGACCGCCCTCGCATGATGGCGGTAGCGGGCCGGTAGCGACCCCAGACGCGAAACGGCCCTGGTCAGACATAGTGTCTGACCAGGGCCTATGGTGGCGGGGGCAGGATTTGAACCTGCGACCTTCGGGTTATGAGCGAATTCGTCCTGCTCACGGTCGCTTCCACCGTGTGCGCCGTAGGCGTTGGTAGGCGGCCGTCGGAGGCAGTGGGCGGCACAAGCGTTGACATCGCGTTGACAAGGCCGGCCGACTCTGCCGACGAGCGCTGACGAGAACGAACGAGGAACGTCGGGTCAGGCGGCGTCGTCGCGTCCGAGGTGGATCGGCACCCGACGATCGTCGTCATCGAACACCGCGACGAGCTCCAGGCGGGCTCCGAGCGCGTCGAGGTACTGCCGAAGCGTCGACACACGGACGTCGTCGGAATGCTCGAGCTTCGAGATAGCTCCCTGCGTGACATCGAGCCGGCCGGCGAGCTCGGCCTGGCTCACCGCTTCGGCGTGACGAAGCTCGTACAACCGGATCTCTTCGAGGGTCTCGGCACGTAGACCGGCGAGCCGCTCGACAGCACCGGGCTTGGCGACGACGGTCTCCCGGAGTTCGGAGAACTTGGTTCGGGCCATCAGATCAATCCTTCCTCCTCGAGCTCCCGGAGATACTCGTCATACAGGTCGTCAGCGAGCGGGACCGCCCACTCGTACCAGTCGTTCCATCGCCCGACTTGTCACCACCGAGCAGCAAGATCGCCTGCCGGCGCGGGTCGAACGAGAACAGCACCCGCAGCGCGCCGCCCTTCGCAGCCCGCAGCTCCTTCATCGACTGATGACGAGAGCTGTGGATCCGGTCCACCACCGGGCGACCGAGATCCGGGCCTCGTTCCGCGAGCAGGTCAACCTGGTCGGTCACGGCCTCGCGTTGTACGTCGACCACCAGTCGATGAACTGACGGTGACCTCGACCTCCCACACTCGACCAGTATGAGCTATCACTCATAATGAGTCAAGGCTCATACCTCGCCCCCGTCGGCTGTTCAGGCAGCTGGGCAGTCGAGTTCGACGCAGGGTTGCTCGACAAGGTGAGTTCTGCGCTGATAGCCGCTTGATCATGCTGTGCGGCGAAGACGTCGCCGAGTGCCGGCACTGGTTGCAGCGCGGTCGACAGGTTGGCGAGACACAGCACGCCGGCCGCCGCGCACAGCAGCGCTGTTCCGGCGATGGCGATCCGGCCTGGCCCGGTGTGCTCCTCGGTCGCACCGGCGAGTCGCCGGCGGCGAACGAGCGCCCGAACCACGAATCCAGCGGTCAGAACCGCAAGGACGCCCGCCAGCGCGGCGAGCACGACGTGGTAGCCGACGAACGCATCGATCATCCGCTCGAGCGGCGGGGGGCCCGCGCGCCCGGTGACCGCTCGCTGCGCGAGCGCGTCGCGGATCTCGATCAAGGTCGGCGCGAACGATCGGTTCGCGGTCGTCGTCGGGAGGACGCTCAGCAGCGACGCGAAGGGTGCGACCGTTCCTTGTACGTTGGCCACGAGGAGGAGCACTGCGACGAGGGCGCCGAGCCCCGTCGCAGTCGTTCCCGCCGCGTTCCGCATTGGCCGCGTGGCGGTTGACCGGCGTCGCCGACTGCGGGCACCTGCGAAGGCGAGGACGACGACGGCGGCTCCTGCGATGAGCGCCTTCGCGAGGTGGTAGTACCGCCACTGTGCGACGAGGTCGCGAACCTCGTCCGGCCAGGGCGCGCGGCCCCCGTCCCAGTACGCCGCGATCGCTTCCGCCGTGGACCGATGCAGGGTGGAGCGACTCGTGGTCGCTCCACCCACGAGCAACGCAGGAAGCCAGACGAACGCAGCAGCGAGCGCTGCGATGACGACCGCGGTGGCGACGGATTCCCGGCGTGCGATTCGACTCGTGATCACCGGGCTCATGCCGCGCCTTCGATGCGAGTCGTCGTGTCGTATTCAACGTTGTCGAGGACGGGTTGCGGGCCCGCGAGGGCGGCCCGCGCCCCAGGGTCGGCGTTGAGCGTGTCGCGAAGGAAAGCGGTCGTGTAGTGCTCGACGATGTCCAACGGCCGGTCTGCACCCCACACGGCATCGAGGCAGATCGGATCGCGGTAGACGGACTGCTCGGTCCAAGGAAGGTTCTCGCACGGGTCGGCAAAGATGAAGTGGCCGGCGCCGGGGAACGTGACCAGGGTCTTGTGCTCGCTGGCCGCGTAGTCGTAGGACGGTTTCGCACCCCACGTGTAGGGCGTGCCGTCGTCGACCGTGCCACCCATCGCCATCACGGGAACCGTGAGCTCTGCCAGGCCGCGCTCATCGAACATGTAGGCGTCTCCGGCCAGCGAGATCGCGGCGTCGATGCGTGGGTCTCCGAGCGACGGCCACAGACCCGACGGAACCTCATCGAGTCCGGCTCGTGTCGCCATGTCCGACTCGTTCGCGAGAGGAGCGCAGAAGAAGGAGAGCGGATCGTCAGCGGTCAGTGCCGCGCACCGGGCCTTGAAGGCGGCGAAGTCGAACCGTGCCCCGGCGGCGGCGAGCGCGGTGTACCCACCGTACGAGTGGCCCACCACGGCGACGTGCTCCATGTCCACCATCCCGGCCAATGGTGCGCTGTCTTCGTTCAGCTGCTCGGCGAGGTCGAGGGTGCGAACGATGTCGCTGGGCCGATCGATGAGCTCTTCCCCGAATCCGTCCATCGATCCGTCGAAGCCCTCGTTGTGTTCAGGGGCGAGGACGACGTAGCCGTGTGATGCGTAGTGCTCCAGCAGTGTGGAGTACACGATCGGGCTTAACGAGAAGCCGTGAGAAAAGACGACGAGCGGGTATGGCCCGTCGCTCGGCTCCGGTTGCGCATCGGCGATCGCTCGGCCAACGCTGGTGATCTGTTCGCCCGGGGTGATCTCCTGGCCGAACTTGTTGGGTGCTGTGTACGTGATCGGGCCGGACTCCGTGCCCGGAGCAACGGCGGGGTACCACGCTCGCACGGTCAACGGTTGCTCCGCTGCTCGTGAGGTGGTGAAGTCGAGATACCCGACGGCGTGGCTGCCCGGAGCCGCGAACGGAAGCGCCGGCGTCGAGTCGGTCGGTGGTGATGTTGCGGGCGTCGTGGTCGATGGGGACGTGGTGGACGCCGATGATGTGGTGGACGCCACCGATGTCGTCGGTGTCGGCGAGGTCTGTTCTTCCGATGTGCACCCGACAGCCAGAAGGCCGGCGGAAACGACGACGGCGAGGCCCCGGAGGGTGGCGCCACTTCGGTCGCGACGGTGGAGATTCATGATGTGTCTTCCTGTGAGGGGTTTGGGGGATCGGGGGTGTGGTGGTCCAGGTCGGCCAATCAGGCGACGTCGCGGCGCACCGTTCGGACGGCCCCGGCAGCGAGTGGGATCACGACCCAGACGAGTGTCGACACGGCGATCTGTGGAACGTGACCGCCCCAGTCGTTGTTGAGCACCCACGTCCAGGTCGTTTCCGTGTCGATCCAAGCGTCGATCAGCGTCGATGCGGTGCCGAGCAGCGCAGTGGCGATGTTGAGGGAGAAGTAGGCGGCGATGGCCGTCGCCGAGCTGTGCACGAGCGCGCCGATCGCCACGCCCCCGAGGACGTTGAGGAGCAGGTACAGCAGGTAGCCGTTGATGTCGCCGACGCTCAGGGTGCCCTCGATGGTGCGACCCGATGCGGTCGCCAGCCCGAGGCCGGCGGCGGTGGCCACCCCGCCGAAGACGGCCGCACCACTGCCCAGCATCAGCGATGCCGCCACCTTGGCGAGGACGACTCGGATGCGTCGCGGTTCCTGGGTAAAGGTCGTGATGACGCTGCGGTGGCTCCATTCGCCGGTGAGCATCAGGATCCCTACGATGGGCAGGAAGAGCACCTGTGGGATCGAGGCGACCTCGAGGTAGCCCGTGTAGGTCTGGTCGAACCTCGTGGGGGCGAGGATCGGCGCCAGCATCATCCCCGCCATCGACAGGCCGACGATCGCGAGGAGCCAGCGGGCCGCGCGGGTGTCGGTGGCCTTGGTCCATTCGATTCGGACGAGTCGCGAGAACGGGATCGGCCCTGCGCCCGACGGTGTCGCGTCGATGCCGAGCGGTCGAGAGGAGAGGGAGGTGCTCACGCTGCCGCCTCCCGGTTCGGGGCCGTGGCGGCGGTGAGCGAGAAGAACAGCTGCTCCAGCCCGTTGGTCTCGGACTGGCGCAGTTCGGTGAGCAGCACGTGGTGGTCGCGGGCGACGGCGGCCAGCATCTCGGTCGTGACCCACCCGTCGGCGGCGTCCACGGTGAATGCATCTCCCGGCCCCGTGTTGTAGTCGATCCGCGCTGCGTCGAGTGCTACGGCCAGCGCGACGGGGTCGGGGCTGCGCACGAGGATGGTGGTGCTCGCCAGCAGGTCGTCGAGCCGACCCGCGGCGACGACGGCACCGCTGGAGATGACAACGAGATGATCGACGGTGGCCTGCACCTCGTGGAGCAGGTGGCTGGACAACAGCACCGTGCCGCCGTGGTCGGCGAAGTCGCGCAGCAGTGTTCGCATCCAGGCGATGCCCTCGGGATCGAGCCCGTTCGCCGGTTCGTCGAGAATCAGCGCCTGCGGTTCACCGACGAGGGCCTGGGCGATGCCGAGGCGTTGGCGCATGCCGAGGGAGTAGGCACCGACCCGCTTGTCCGCTGCATCGGTGAGCCCGACGACATCGAGCAGGTGCTCGACCCGCCGCACGTGAACTCCTGCCATCCGCGCGGCGATCGTGAGGGTTGACCGACCGCTGCGTCCGGGATGCATCGCGGATGCATCGAGCAGCATGCCGATCGCTCGGGTCGGGTTGGGCAGCTCGACGAACGGTCGGCCGTCGAGGGTCGCTGTCCCGCGATCGGGTCGCACCAGGCCGACGATCATCTTCAGCGTGGTGGACTTGCCGGCGCCGTTCGATCCGAGGAAGCCGGTGATGGTTCCGGGCTCGCAGTGCAACGAGACGTCGCGGACGACCGGAACGTCCTGGTAGCTCTTGGTGAGCGCAGTTGTCGTGATCATGCGGCCAGCCTGATCGGGCCGGTGCGCCGCCCGCATCGGGCGAACGGCTACAACCAGATGTCCGGAGGGACACCCGGACGCGTCCGTCTCATCGTCTTTCGTCGATGGCACTGTCGACTTTCGTCGATGGTCCACCCACGCCTGGAGACCGTAATGTAAGGTCATGTCCTGGTTTGGCAGATGGTGGGCCATGACCGCTCCGATGGCTCTCATAGCACCCACCGATCCGGCCCATCCCGATGCCGACGGGCCGAGGACTCGGCGCGACTGGTCCGTCGATGTCGCGGCGTACGTCGTCGCGGTCGTGCTCGGCGCCGCGATCCTGAGCATCACGCTCGACGACTACGGCGATCGGATGACGTCAGGGCAGGTGGCCATCGACGTCGTGTTCGGAGCCGCCTGCTGTCTGTCGCTGTGGTGGCGGCGGCGCTGGCCGATCGGCGTGGCAGCGGTGTGCGTCCTGCTTGGAGCATTCTCGACGTCTGGCACCGTGGCCGGCCTGCTCGCACTGGCCTCGCTGGCCATCCACCGCCATCTCCGGCCCAGCCTGATCGTCGCCGCGACGTTCGTGCCGTCCGCAGTGATCTGTTCCCTTTGGCTCGGGCGGCACAACACGTGGTCGGTGCTGCTGCCAACGACGGCGCTCGCCACTGCCGCGATGGCATGGGGCATGTTCATCCGCGCCCGGCGTCAGCTCCTCGCCACCCTGCTCGACCGTGCGCAACGGGCTGAGGCCGAGCAGTTCGCCCGCGCCGAACGTGCGCGCCTCTCCGAGCGGGCCCGCATCGCGCGCGAGATGCACGACGTCCTCGCCCACCGCATCTCCCTCGTGGCGCTGCACGCCGGTGCGCTCGAAGTCGCACGCGACCTCCCGCCCGATCAGGTGCGCGAGAGCGCAGCGCTGCTGCGGACCACGGCCCACCAAGCGTTGGAAGAGCTGCGAGACGTGATCGGTGTCCTGCGCTACGAACCGGGGCGGGAGCAGTCGTCGACGGTGCCACAACCGACCCTGGCCGACATCCCACGCTTGGTGGAGGAGACGCGCCGGACCGGCGCCAAGATCGACTTCGAGATGCACGTGGACGGCGCTGCAGCCGTGCCGGGCCACGTGGGCCGCGACGCCTACCGCATCGTGCAGGAAGCCCTGACCAACATCAACAAGCACGCACGAGGTACCCGCGCCCGGGTTCGCGTCGCGGGAGCGCCGAACGGTGGGCTGCACGTCAGCGTTCGGAACCCGGCGGCGCGAGGCCCCCACCCCGGCCCGGCGCTACCGGGATCCGGCACGGGACTCCTCGGCCTGCACGAGCGAGTGACCCTGGCCAACGGCACCCTCGTACACGGGCCGGACGCGTCCGGCGACTTCGTCGTCGAGGCCGACCTGCCGTGGTGATGACCCGAGTACTCCTCGTCGACGACGATCCCTTGGTGCGGGCCGGCCTCCGGATGATCCTGTCGTCGTCAGAGGACCTGGAGGTGGTGGGCGAGGCCGCCGACGGTGCCGACGCCGTCGCGACCGTGCAAGCGAGTCGACCCGATGTCGTTCTCATGGACATCCGGATGCCCGGCATGGACGGCATCGCTGCCACGTCCGCCCTCCGCCGTCTCCCGACTCCGCCGCACGTCATCGTCCTGACCACCTTCCAGGCCGACGACCACGTCATGAGCGCGATTCGAGCCGGCGCCGACGGGTTCCTGCTGAAGGACACAGCACCGACCGAGATCGTCAACGCAGTACGCCTCGTGGCCGCGGGAGAGGCGATGCTCTCACCGTCGGTCACCCGCACACTGCTCTCTCACCTCGGCGACGACGGAACGACGGACCGCCGTCACGCCGCTGCCATTCGCCTGGCATCGCTGACGGATCGCGAGCGCGAGGTCGCGAGTGCGGTCGGGTCCGGCGCATCCAACGCGGAAATCGCCGCAACGCTGTTCATGAGCGAGGCCACCGTCAAAGCGCACGTCTCGCGACTGCTCACCAAGCTCGACGTCACGAACCGGGTACAGATCGCGCTTCTCGTCCACGACGCACAATCGTGACCTGTTCGCCAACTCCCTGAGCCTTCTTGGGCGCGGTCACTGGCGAAGAGACCCAACGCGACGTCGGGCCCGAACCGGCGCTGGCCAACCTTGGACACGGACGAGCTCACGAGATGCCTTCGCGCCCAGATCCGCATGATCAGCGTCGCATGCCCGGCGGTGGCGAGGGCGACGTCGTCGATGTGGGTCGCAGGCCACCGGCGAACCTCGTCGGGTTGCCGACGGTCAGCCGTGTCGCTCGCGTCAGGGCGAACGCAGTCAGCTACCGGTTCCGCTACCGCTTCAGGAGGAACCGCTCATGGGATACGTCACCAGTCGCGACGGTCGTTGGTACGCCGTCGGCTACGAAGGGCTCGACCCGCTCACCGGCCGCGACCGGCGGCGCTGGCATCGCGCAAAGGATGAGACCGCTGCCCGGGCGCTGGCCGATGCACTGCCGTCGGCTCGACCGCCGTCGGCACGAGGGATCACCGTCGCGCGCTACCTGCGCGTCCGCTGGCTCCCGACTCGCGAGGCACGCCTCCGTCCCACCACTGCGTTCCGGTACGAGCGCATGATCGACCGATACGTGTTGCCACACATCGGACGAGTGCCACTGCGCAGCCTCACCGTCACCCATCTCGAGGACCTGTACGCCCTTCTGCGTCGCAATGGCCGGCACAACGGCGGGCCGCTCGCACCCAAGACTGTGCTGAACGTGCACCAGATCCTGCGCACAGCGCTCGGCGACGCCGAGCGAGCCGGGCTCGTGCACCGGAACGTCGCCCGCCTGATGGACCCACCATGTCACGGCACCGCGCCAGAACAGCGCTGCTGGAACGAACATCAACTCCGACAGTTCCTCAAGACCGCAATCGAGCATCGGCTCGGGCCGGCGATCTGGTTGGCGGCGATGACCGGGATGCGACGTGGCGAGGTGCTCGGCCTGCGATGGTCCGATATCGACCTCGACGCGGCGACGTTGTCGATCCGCCGATCGGTGAGCTGCACCGGCTACCAGGTCCACACGACGCCCACGAAGACCCGCACCTCTCGGCGAGCGATTGACCTCGACCAACGAACGGTCGCCGTACTGCGCGAGTGGCGGCACCTGCAAGTCGGCGAGCTCGGGACAGTCGCTGTGGATGGGACAGTGTTCACGCGTCCTGACGGGCGACCGGTCCATCCGCACGCACTGTCGCAGACCGTCGATCGCCTTCAGTGCGCCGCCGGGGTACCGGCGATCCGACTGCACGATCTGCGCCACACCCACGCCACGCTGATGTTGAAGCACGGCGTCCCGTTGAAGGTCGTCAGCGAACGCCTCGGCCACTCGACGCCGGCGTTCACGATGGCCGTCTACCAACACGTGCTGCCCGGCATGCAACGCGACGCCGCCAACACCTTCGCCCGACTCATCACCCCGACCGATCCGGACCAGACGGTCGCATGACGGCGGTAGCGGGCCGGTAGCGGCCCCGGGACGCGAGACGGCCCTGGTCAGACATGGGTTCTGACCAGGGCCTTTGGTGGCGGGGGCAGGATTTGAACCTGCGACCTTCGGGTTATGAGCCCGACGAGCTACCGAGCTGCTCCACCCCGCGTCGGTTGACTGAACCCTACCGACCGCGGCACCCACTTCACAACGCACGCACGCGCAGTACGGTGACGCCATGCGAACGGGACGTTGTCTGTGCGGCGCGGTGACCTACGAGTTGAGTGGCGAGCCGATCGCCACGGCGGTCTGCCACTGCGAGCACTGCCAACGCCAGAGCGGCGCTGCCTTCTCGGTGAACCTCGTCGTGCACCAGTCGCAACTGGCCCTCAGCGGCGAGCTGTCGACCTACGAGGAACGGGGCGAGCGCAACGACGACGTCTACGTGCGCCGGCGTTTCTGCCCCAAGTGTGGCTCGCCGGTCGTGTCGGAACTGTCGAAGACCGATGGCATTATCGCCGTGAAGGCCGGCACCCTCGACGATCGCTCCGACGTTCGACCGGTCGTCGAGGTCTGGTGCGTCGATCGCCAGCCGTGGGTCTCGCTGCCCGGCATGGCGGTGTCGCTCGAGCGCGAGTCGGCGTGAACCCGACGGCACGACCGAGCAACAGTGACCGAGCAACAGTGACCGACCAGCCATGACCGAGCAACACCGCATCTTCGGCACCAGCGTCGCCAGCGTCTACCCGCACTACGTCGCGAAGGCCGAGCGCAAGGGCCGCACCAAGGCCGAGGTCGACGAGATCATCTGCTGGCTCACCGGCTACGACAGCCGTGGCCTCGAGGCCCAACTTGCGGGCGGCACCGAGTTCCGCAGGTTCTTCGCCGACGCACCGGCGATGAACCCCGCGCGGCTTGTGATCACCGGGTCGGTGTGCGGCGTGAAGGTGCAGGAACTCGAACCGGGGCTGATGCAGGAGATCCGCTTCCTCGACAAGTTGGTCGACGAACTGGCGAAGGGCCGCCCGATGGCGAAGATCCTGCGGTCGATGCCCGTGGGGAACTGAGGCGGCGCCCCGTCGGCGCAGGCGTCAGCCCTTGGCGAACGCTGCGAGATCGCGGGCCGTGTCGGCGCTGATCTCCGGGCACGCCAGCGGGAAGATCTCGGTGCCGTGCATCGTGCCCATCGACATACGGGCCCGAGCCGCCACGCCCGCCTGCAGGCACAGTCGATAGAACTCCAGCCCCTCGTCGCGCAGCGGGTCGCACTCGTTCACGTGGATCACCACACGCGGCAGGCCGCGCACGTCGTCGACCGAGGCGAAGCTGGGCCACGCCAGCGGGTCACCCGCGTCGAACGCCTCGATGCCGTAGCCGTGCTTGCCGCGGTTGTGGTGCAGGTCGAGGAAGATGCCGTTGTTCTGGATGCTCGACGGGAACCGCTCCTGCGGCCACTCGCCGGCGATGTAGGGGCACAGCGCGTACAGACCGGTGACCATCCCGATGTCACCGTCGCGCAGCAGCTTCATCCCCGTGGCGAGCGTGAGGTTGCCGCCGCCGCTCTCACCGGCGATCACCACCCGCGACGCATCGATCTTCAGGTCGGCAGCGTTGGCCACCACCCACTTCAGACCCGACACGCAGTCGTTCAGACCGGCCGGGTAGGGCTCGACCTCGGGCACCGACGAGGCCGAGACCGAGTTGCGGAAGTCCACCATCGCCACGGCCACGTTGTTGTTGGCGACGATCTTGCCCCACGCCCGGTAGTTGCCGTCGAAGCACGACATGGCCGCCATGCCGCCGCCGTGGATGTAGTAGACGCAGGCCACCACTTCATCGCTCATCGGGCGGATGAAGTTGATGTGGATGGTGTTGCCGTCGGGCTGCGACGGTACCTCGTACTTGGTGACGGTGAGGCACTCGCTCGACACGACTGCCGGCTGGTCGCACGCCTCCATCATCGTCTTGTAGGTCTGCTCGAACACATTGTTCTCGGGGGCCGAAGCCTCGGCCACCAGTTGGTCGCGGCCGCTCACGTCGACAGCCGCGATGGGCGGCATCACCGCCAGCAGCGCCTTCAGG
>JBJTXX010000272.1:0-3061 GCA_046082485.1 Actinomycetota bacterium | reverse complement strand
GTGCTGGTCAGCGCGGCTCGCAGGTTCGCCAGCACCGCGGCCTCCGTGGCCGGGTCGAGGGCCGAAGTGGTGTCGTCGAGCAGCAGCACGCCGGGTCGCCGCACGAGTGCCCGCGCCAACGCAAGCCGCTGCCGCTGACCGCCCGACAGCCCCACCCCGCGCTCGCCGATCTCGGTGTCGAGGCCATCGGGCAGCGTGTCGACGAACCGTGCCTCGGCCACCTGCAGCGCCAGTTCGATCGCGTCGGGCTGCACGTCCGCGCCGAGCGTGATGTTCTCGCGGACCGAGCCGGCGAGCATGAACGCCTCCTGGAAGACGAGTTGCACCGCCCCGTCGGGCACCGTGACCGTGCCCTGCGTGGGTTCCACGAGGCCTGCCATCACGTGCAGCAGCGTGGTCTTGCCCGAGCCCGTGGCACCCACCACCGCCACCGTTCGGCCCGGTTCGATCGAGAGGTTCACCCCCCGCAACGCCTCGCGTTCGTCGTCGTGCCGGAAGTGCACGTCGTCGACGAGCACCGCATTGTCCGGCCCGCGACGCAGCGTCGTTGCGGGGTCGCGCTCCAGCGGCTGGTCGAGCAAGGAACGGATACGGCCCCACCCGGCGAGCGAGTGGGGAAGCTCGGAGAGCGTGAACCCGATGAGGCGCAACGGGAACACCAGCAGCGTGAACAGGTAGATGAAGCCGGTCAACTCGCCCACGGTGAGGGCACCGGACCGCACGCGGAACGCCCCGCCGACCAGCAGCAGGATGTTCACCATCGTCGGCACCCCGTCGAGCAGCGCCTCGAACATGCTGCGCAACTTCACCGCGCCCAGTCGGGCCTCGCGGAGCCGGTCGGCGATCTGGGCGAGGCGCTTGGTCTCACGGTCCTCCGCGCCGAAGCTCTTCACGACTGCAACGCCCTCGAAGCTCTCGTGCACCGCGGCGCTGAGGCGACCCAGTTCGTCCTGCGCGGTGTTGTAGTAGCGGTCGACGCGGCGCTGGTAGAAGATGTTCAACGCCAGCAGCACCGGGAAGACGCAGATCGCGGCGAGGCCCAGCACCACGTCGGTGACCACCAGCCACACCGAGGCCAGCAGCATCAGCACCACCACTCCCGATGCGAACGGCATCGGGTTGAGCACCGCGGTTGCGGCCTCGGCATCCACCCCCGCACGGGTGATGAGGTCGCCGGTGGTCTGGCGGCGGTGCCACGGCACGGGCTGTTGGGTGAGGCGGTCGATCACCTCGCCCGAGAGGCGCTCGGTCACCCGCCACGACGTGCGACTGGCCCACGTGCGCCGCACCACCACGGCTGCGGCTCGCACCACGCCCAGCAGCACCAGCGCTCCCAGCACCGCGGCCACGGTGCCGACGCCGACCGAGCCGTCGCGGAACCGGGGTTCGATGAGGTCGTCGATGATCAGCCGCACCACCATCGCCGAAGCCACCGTGCATCCGGCGAACACCGCGGCGGCGAACACCGCGATCGCGAAGGTGCGCTTCTGGTGACGCCGCAGCGCGCGCACCAGGCGGTAGGCCTGGCGCAGGCGTCCGGGGGCGGGTGCGTCAGGCGTCACGGCCATCCGTTCTACCACCGGTGTGGCGGCGGAGGGGTCGCCGGTTTAGCGTGGCCCCGTGGATCGCATCGATGTCGCACTGCTCGTGATCAGGTCGGTGTTCGGCCTGTTCCTCTCCTATCACGGCCTGAACAAGGTGCGAGGGGGCCTGAAGGGCACCGCCAAGTGGTTCGCCGGCATCGGGATGAAGTGGCCGATGCTGCAGGCGCGCATGGCCGCGGGCACCGAGATCGTGGCGGGCCTGCTGTTCGCCGCCGGTCTGCTCACGCCGTTGGCAGCGGCGGGCATCGTGGGCGTGATGCTCGTGGCGATCTGGACCGTGCACTGGAAGGTCGGTTTCTGGGTGTTCCTGCCCGAGCAGGGGTGGGAGTACTGCGGCAGCATCGCCGTGGTCGCCTGGGCCGTCGGCGCCACTGGCGCCGGCCGCTGGTCGCTCGACCATGCGTTCGGCATCGCGTTCGACGGATGGTCCGGAGCCCTGATCGCCGGAGCTCTGGGTGTCGCAGCCGCCGGTGCACAGGTCGCCCTGTGCTACCGGCCGGAGGCGAAGCGATGAGCGACGAACGGCCGCCCCGGCTGTGGGTGAAGTTGCTGCTGACGGTGCTGTGCGCCCTGATGGCCGCGATGTGGGTCTACTACTTCCTCTTCGCCAAGGAGCAGGGCGTGTACCAGCTCGAGGATCGCTCGTGGCGCGAGAAGGCCGCCCCGATCTGCAAGGCAGCGCAGGACGAGCGGCTGCAGTTGGCCGACACCGGTGGCGGCTACATCACGAACCCGACCGTCGAACAGATGCGCCAGCGTGCCGACATCGTCGACACGGCCACCGACATCCTGGAAGGCATGCTCGACAGGATCATGACCATCCCGGTCGCGACCGATCGTGACCGCGCCCTGCTGGCCGTGTTCGACGAGAACTACCGGCTCGTGCTGAAGGACCGGCGTCGCTACACCGAGGAGTTGCGCGCGGGGAACCTCGTGCCCTACACCGAGACCGTGGTGGGCGGTGGCCCGGTCAGCAACGTGGTGCTCGACTTCACGGCAGGTGTGAAGGGCAACGACGTGCCGTCGTGCTCGCCGCCCGGCGAACTCGGTGGCGACATCCGCACCTAGGACACCCGAACCTAGGGCACGCCCACCCAGCCCTCGCCCTCGACGTGGCGACGGATGACCCTCGCCGGCGAACCCACGGCGACGCTGAAATCGGGGATCTCCCCCGACACCACCGAGTTCGCCCCGATCGTCACGTGGCGACCGATCCGGGAACCCGGCAGCACCACCGTGCCATGGCCGATCCACGAACCGTCGCCGATGCTCACCGGCCGCTCGGGCTGGGTCTGCAGCGAGATGGGACGGGTGATGTCGTCGTAGCCATGGTTCTGGTCGGTGATGTAGACGTGGTGCCCGGTCCACACGTCGTTGCCGATCTCGATGCGGTAGTGCCCGACGATGCCCGAGCCCTTCCCGATCAGGCAACGGTCGCCGATGCTCACCACCGGATC
>JBJTXX010000271.1:0-5133 GCA_046082485.1 Actinomycetota bacterium | reverse complement strand
CAGTTCATCGCGCTCGCCGCCATCGCAGGTGCCACCACCACACTGCGTCTGGGCACCGGCATCACGCTCTTCGCCCAGCGCGACCCGATCTGGCTCGCCAAGGAGGTGGCCTCGCTCGACTTCATCTCCAGCGGTCGTGTGCTGTTCGGTGTCGGTTTCGGCTGGAACCATGAGGAGATGGAGTCGCATCAGGTCGACATCAGGCGGCGCCGGAAGGTGGTGCGCGAGAAGGTGCTCGCCTGCAAGGAGATCTGGGCCAACGACGAGGCCGAGTTCCACGGGGAGTACGTCAACTTCGAGAAGAGTTGGAGTTGGCCCAAGCCGGTGCAGACACCGCATCCACCGATCGTGGTGGGCGCGTCACCCACTCCTCTCCACTTCCAGCACATCATCGAGTATGGCGACGCGTGGATGCCCATCGAGGGCCGCTTCCCCGTCGACGACAAGTGGGTGGAACTGCAGCAGGCCGCAACCGACGCCGGCCGCGACCCATCCACGCTGCAGCTCGGGGTGTTCGGGGCCAAGCCCGACGCCGGCCACCTCACCCACCTCCGCGACATCGGCACCTCGTTCGTCGCGTTGGGCCTGCCGCCGCTCGACCGCGAGGCCGCGTTGGCGACGATGGACCGCTACGCCCCGCTTCTGGGCGAGTTCCACCAGGTTTCGTAGACCGATGGGCAAGGTCTCGCGTCGCCTTCGCAGCATCCCGGCGCTCTTCCTCGCCGCGCTCCTGTTGCTCACGCTGCTGCCGGTGTGGGTGCTGGTGTCGGCCGGCCTCGACCTGCTGCGCGGACGCCGCAGACTGCCCACCACGCGGCTACTGGCCTTCGCCCTGTGCTGGTCGTGGCTCGAGTCCGCAGGGGTGCTCGTCTCGTTCTGGCTCTGGCTCATCCGCCGTGCGTGGGACCACGCTGCGCACTACCGACTGCAGCGCTGGTGGGCGGCGAACCTGATGCGCGCCCTTCGCGTCACCACAGGCATCACCGTCGAGGCCACCGAGGCGCGCTGCCTCACACCCGGCCCGGCGATCATGCTGTGCCGCCATGCGAGCCTCGCCGACTCGCTGCTGAGCGCCTGGGTGGTCACCAGCGTTGCACGCATGAACCCGCGCTATGTCCTCAAGCGGGAGCTGCTCTTCGACCCCTGTCTCGACATCGTGGGCAATCGCCTGCCCAATCACTTCCTCGATCGCGAGGCGGCCGACTCCGGCGCCGAACTCGCGTCGCTGCGCGTGCTCGCCGAGGAAATGGGCCCGGACGAGATCAGCATTATCTTCCCCGAGGGCACCCGCGCCACCCCCGCCAAGCGGGAGAAGGCGCTGGCCCGCATCGCCGAACGCGACCCCGCACGTGCGGAACGGCTGACCGGCCTGCAGCACGTGCTGCCGACCCGACCTGCGGGCTCTGCAGCCCTCGTCGAGGGCCACGGAGCCGCCGACGTGGTGATCGCATGGCACGTCGGTTTCGATGGCCTCGACAACTTCCCCGCCATCCTTCGCCACCTGCGCCAGCGCCCCCGCCCCGTGCGCTTCCACGCTCGCCGCATCCCGAGACACCTCGTGCCGCACGGGGCCGGGTTCACCGAATGGTTGGACCACGAGTGGCTGCAGGTCGACCGCGACGTCAATGATCTACTCTCGAAGGAGGGCCCACGATGAGCTCCACCGCATTGTCCACCGCAGGCATCGTCATCGCAGTGCTGATGATCGGCACCTGGCTCGTGAGTCTTGCGCTCAAGAACGCGTCGATCGTCGACATCATCTGGGGGTTCGGCTTCGTGCTCGTGGCCTGGGCGGTGCGGCTGCGGGTCGACGGCCTCGACGCCCGCCAGAACCTGCTGGTCCTGATGACCACCGTCTGGGGGTTGCGACTTGCCGGCTACCTGTTCTGGCGCAACCACGGCAAGGGCGAGGACTTCCGCTACCGGGCGATGCGCAAGCACTGGGGCGCACGGTTCCCGGTCGTCAGCCTGATCACCGTCTTCGGTCTGCAGGGCGTGTTGATGTTCGTGGTGTCGCTCGGCGTGCAATTGGGCCAGGCGCCCGAGACCCCGGCGCTCGGCTGGTTGGCAGGACTGGGCGTGGTGCTGTGGGCGGTCGGCCTGTTCTTCGAGGTTGTCGGCGATGCCCAACTCGCCCGGTTCAAGGCCGACCCCGAGAACCAGGGCAAGGTGATGGACCGCGGCCTGTGGCGCTACACCCGCCACCCCAACTACTTCGGCGACGCCTGCGTATGGTGGGGCATCGCCCTCGTCGCGGCCGAGACCTCCGTGGGCCGCTGGGGCCTGCTCGGCGCAGCGGTGATGACGGTGCTGCTGCGCCGCGTGAGTGGCGTGGTGCTGCTGGAGAAGTCGCTCGGCAAGCGCAAGCCGGGCTACGCGGAATACGTCGCGCACACCAGCGCGTTCGTGCCGCGGCCACCGAAGAAGGCCTGACCGGGCGAGATTCGCGTCAGTCGGTGCCGGGCCGGCGGCGGCCCTCGTTGCTGCCGTCACCCTTGGCACCCGGAGGCATCGCCAGGGCGATCTCGTCGGCCGTCGGCGTGCGCCGCTCGCGACTCTCGGGTGGCAGCAGCCCCATGATCGCCTTCATGATGCGCTTGGTGTCGGCATCGGCGCTCTTGTGTGTGAGCGAGACCGGTTCGCCGATCGTCACCGTCACCAATTGCGGTGTCACCACGTTCAGCACGTTGGGAACGCGGGCCGACCGGGGCCACACCTTCTCGGTGCCCCACAGGCCGATGGGCACCACCGGTGCCCCGGTCATCGCCGCGAGGCGTGCTGCACCCCAGCGACCACGCAGCACGGGGTCGTAGAAGGCCCTGCCGCGGGGAATCGTGCCCTGCGGCATCAGCGCCACGATGTCGCCGCGTTCGAGGGCCTCGGCCGCCAGCCGCAGAGGCTCGTCGCTGCCGGTGCCGCGTTCGACACGGATGCCCCCGAGCGCAGTGGCGATCTGGCCCACCACCGGGGCATCGAACACCTCCTTCTTCCCGAGGAACCTCACCGTGCGGTCGGTGCGGGCGATTGCCATCGCCACGGCGACCGGGTCGAAGTAGCTGCGGTGGTTGCCGACCACGATCGCCGGCCCAGCGGCGGGAATGTGCTCGGTGCCGGTGATCTCGAACTTCGCGTACGGGAACAGCAGTGGGTGCACGAAGCTGAGCGCGAGGCGCTGCACCTCCATGTTCACCACGGGAATGCGGGCCGGGCCTCCGGAGAGGTCGAGCACCGGCCAACGTCGGGCAGCAGCCATCAGCACCATCCTCGGGTCGGGGTTCACGACGAACGGGTTGCCGACCGCCGCCAGCAGTGGGGTGTCGTACACGCTGTCGCTGTAGGCGTAACTCTCGGCGAGGTCGACGTGTCGCGCCGCGGCCCACTCGCTGACCGCCGCGAGCTTGCCCGTGTTCCACACGAACGGCCCCACGATGGTGCCGTCGTAGGTGCCGTCGGCGTTCACGCCGTACTGGGTGGCCACGACGTCGTCGAGGCCGAGCAGGTCGGCCAGCGGCTTGACCAGGTCGAACGGGGTAGTGGTTGCAAGCACGATGGGTCGACCTGCGGCACGGTGCTCGGCGAAGAGTGGGGCGGCCAACGGTTGCACCATCGCCGCGAGGCCCGCGGCTGCGTGTTCGGCGGCGCGCTGGACGGCGGCGCGTGGGCGCCCCTTCGCGAGCCTTGCGGCCTGCCGAGCCAGCGCCATCGACGGCAGGGTCTCCCCCACGGCGTTGAACAACCGGTAGAGCAGCGTCTCACCCGGAATCGCCTTCACCAGGCCCGCCTCGCGCATCGCCCGGGAGAACACCTCGCCCGACGCGCCTGCCAACAGCGTGCGGTCGAGGTCGAAGAAGGCGGCGCCCGAGCTGGCGGTCAGGACCAACAGCCTACGGCAACGGGAAAGGCCCCGCTTTGGGGGAAGCGGGGCCTCTCAACCAGGAACCCGTGGCTTGGGGGAACCACTTGTTGTTGGGTTCTTCCGAGCGGCCCTTGGGGTGGCCGCGTCGTACATGTGAAAGTATGCACGTGAACAATCGATCTATCAACTCGCAATCCGGGATAGTTGCTATCGTTTTTGGTGATGGATCTCCGCCAACTCACCACGCTCGTCGCGATCGCCGACCACGGGTCGTTCTCCGCCGCCGCCCGAGCGCTCTACACCGTGCAGTCGAACGTCAGCGGGCACATCGCCCGCCTCGAGCGGGAACTGGGCGTGGTGCTCGTCGACCGCCAGCGCGGTGGCCTCACCGACGAGGGTGTGCTGGTCGTCGAGAAGGCACGTCGTGTGCTGCACGAACTCGACGACATCGCCGCAGAGATGGCGTCGCGGGGTGACGAGGTACGGGGAGACAGCCGCCTCGGGGTCATCGGCACGACGGCTCGGTGGCTGCTGCCCCAACTGCTCGGTCAACTGAGCCGCCAGCACCCGGGTGTTCACCTCACGGTGCACGAGGGCAACACCACCAACCTCGTGCCGCGTGTCGTCGGCCAGCACCTCGATGCCGCCGTCGTGCACCTTCCGGTCGACGACCCGGAGGTCGAGGTCGAACCGCTCTTCGCCGAGGACCTCCTGTTGCTGGTGCACACCAAGCACCCCCTCTCGCGGTTCGACACGATGTCGCTGGCCGACCTCGAATCCGAGCCGATCATGTTGCCGCCGCTCGGCACCGCCCTGCGAAGGGTGATCGACCGTGCCGCTGCCGGCTCCGGCGTCGAGTTGCAGCCACAGGTCGAGATCGACGGGGTACGTCTCCTCACGTCATTGGCGTTCGAGGGCTACGGCGCCGCGATCGTGCCTGCAACGGCCGTGCCGCGCTGGCTGCGGGGCGACTTCAAGCGCGTCGCGGTGCCGGAACTGCCGCGGCGCGTCGTCGCCTGGGTGCAGCGCCGCCGACCCAGCCCGAGCTCGGCGACCAAGGCACTCGCCAGCGTGTTGCGCGAGGTCGTGGCCAACCAGGGGGCCAAGCAGCCGGGTGTGCACGTGGGAACCGAGGCGTTCCCACTCGGTCGGGCTGTCTAGTCTCTGCCCGATGGTCGAAGTCGCACTCCGCAGCAAGGTGCCGAGCGCCATTCGCGCCGGCGTCCGCGAACTCGACGGCCGCGACGTAGTGTGGGTCGAGGTCGACGCCAGCGACC
>JBJTXX010000270.1:0-3291 GCA_046082485.1 Actinomycetota bacterium | reverse complement strand
CGAGTTCGACGAGCGTGCCGGCGTCGAGGCCGTCGACATCGGCCCACGTGTCGGTGACGGTCACGCTGTGGCCACCCTGCGAGGCCGTGGTCGACGTCATGCCGGCCTCGGCCTCGATGCCCATCCCGCTGACGTGGCCCTCCACCGTGGTCTGTTCCCACTCGTTGCCCTGCTCGTCCTCGGCGTGGACGTACGAGCCCTCGATGCCGGCCTCCATGCCGTAGCCGCCGGCCTCCGCGTAGCCCTCCACCTTGTCGACGGTCACGCCGTCCTGCTCGACGTGGGTGTACTCGCCACCCACCTCGGCGTGCAGCCCGTCGGGGGTGCGGATTCCGGCGTAGCCGCCCACGTTCCAGCTCTCGTCGCCGTCGGCCTCCTGCGCGTACCCGCCGTGCACACCGGCGGTGATGAGCGTGCCCGAGGGGGTGAGCAGGAATCCGTCGGCGGCGCCGCCCACGTTCCAGCTGCCGTCGGGGTTGCGGTTGAACTCGCCCTCGACCGAACCACCCACCATGCCCACCGGGGTGGGAATGGTGCCCTGGGCGCGGCCGCCGATCGACACCTCTCCGTCGAAGCCGACGTCGATGTGGCCCTCGGCGTAGGGCAGCGGGCCCCAGTCGATGCCGGCGGCGAAGTTGGCACCGAAGCCCTCGTCCGAGTCGAACTCGAAGCCGCCGCTCGCCAGGCCGATGTCGAAGCCCGCGTTGGCGCTGAAACCCTGCTCGCCGAACGACACGCCTGCCTCGGCGAACCCGAGGTCGACGCCAGCGCTGAACTGCCCGTCGTCGTAGTCGATGTCGATTGCGCCGCCGGTGAGGAAGTCGACCGAGTCGAAGACGGTGTCGTCGAGCACGTTCAGGCTCCACTCGGCCACCTCGACCGCCGCCTCGCCGATCGCCTCGGCGGCATCGACGAAGGCCTCGCCGACATCCTCGACGGCGTCGCCCACTGCCTCGGCAACGTCCTCGACGGCGCCGACGATCGCATTCCCGACGTCCTCAGCGGCGCCTACCACCGCCTCGCCGAAGTCCTCGAAGGCGTCGCCGATCTCATCGAACAAACCCATGGTGGTCCTCCTCGATCCTGTGCGGGCCGGCAGCGACCGGCCCCGTGAAGTGCATGGTAAAGAAGCCGCCGCGGGGCGGCACCGGGAGGTTTCCCGGTTCGTGACAACGCCCCTTGCGGCGTGCAGTACTCTGCGGCCCATGGCGGAGACCGAACTTCCCTCCACGGCGCGCATCGCCGCTCACCCCGGCAAGCTCATCCCCGGCATCCCGAGCTTCGTGTTCTCGGTGCCACAGGGCTGGGTGATCGACGAGGCTCCCAACGCATTGTGCGTGGTGCGCCTGCCGGCCCCTGTCGAGGGCTTCTGGGTGAACGCGATGGTGAACCACGACAAGGTGTCGCGCGAACTCGATTTCGAGACGCTCGCCAAGACGACGTGGGCGCGCCTCAAGCGCACCTCGCCCGAGGCCGAGCTGAACGGCGAGCGCCTGCTGCGCCTCAGCGGCGTGCCGGGTTACGTGCGGGGCGTGAACCTGCAGGCGGCGGACGGACGCCCACTCGCCCAGGTGCACGCGATGGTGTTCGCTCCGGTGGATGGCCCGGGCAAGGTCGTCGACCTGTTCCAGATCATCGGTACGTGCCTGCGCGACGACTCGGTGAACGCCTGCATGGAGGCATTCACCGAGGTCATCCGCACGTTCCGCTTCGTCTGAGCGACGCTTCATCTCGGCCCGTCGGGGCTCAAATCCCGTCGACCCCGAAGTCGAGGTTCGTCGGCAGGTTCGGGCTGATCTCGTCGGCCAGGTCCGAGGCCACGTTGCCGAGGTCGGGCAGCGCATCGCCTTGGTCGAAGTCGAACACCGCGCTGACGAGGTCGCCGGCGCCGAGATCGGACGGCGAGATGATGCCGCCCAGCAGGTCGCCGGCCGCATCGTCGGCCTCGGGCACCATGTCACCCACGACCAGCGCGACGCCTTCGACACCACCCTTGGGGTCCTTGCCGCCGAAGGGCGTCTGGCCGTCACCATCCGTCGTCAGGTGCACCGCACGCGCCGAGTTGGGGTCCTTGCCGCCGAAGGGCGTCTGGCCGTCGCCACCCCCACCACCCTGACCCACCTGATCCCCAACCAGGTCACCCAGCGTGTCAGCGAGTGAATCGAACATGCCCTTACCGCCCTGACCCGCGCCACCACCAACACCCTGACCGGGACCAACACCCATGTCCACCTGATCTCCAACCAGGTCACCCACGGTGTCAGCGAAAGAATCGAACATGCCCTTACCGCCACCACCCTGACCGGGACCACCAGCCTGACCGCCACCATCCTGACCGCCACCACCCTGACCGTGGCCGCCGTCCTGACCCACCACATCCGCAACCAGGTCGTCGAAGGTGTCGGACAACCCACCGAACAGGCCTCCGCCGTCACCCTCACCATCCGGGTTCGGCGTAGCCGGGTCATCCTGCTTCGGACCGATGTCGAGCGCCGGGCTCAACTGATCGGCGATGTCGTTCATCGCGTCCTGCACACCACCCAGCAGACCACCACCACCGAACAGGCCTCCGCCGTCACCGTCACCATCCGGGTTCGGCGTAGCCGGGTCATCCTGCTTCGGACCGACGTCGAGCCCACCGCCCCCCAGCAGCCCGCCGGCCAGCACGTCGGGGTCGATCTGCAACCCCGGCTCGGCAACCGCCGGGCCATCGATCAAGTCGATGAGGTCGGGGTTCAGGAATGGGCCGTCGACACCGCCCTGTGCGGGGGTCTCGGGGGCGATGCCGAGGTCGTCGGGGTCGACCACCGGCATCGGAATCGGCTTGATCTCCACATCGGCCAGGTCGAGACCGGGCAGGTCGAGACCGGGCAGGTCCAGGTCGGGCAGGTCCAGACCCGGCTCGGCATCGCCGGGGATCTCCAGACCCGGCTCGTTCTCCCCGGGGAGCACGTCGTCGGGCAGCGCCTCGTCGGTCGCATCGCCCTCGGCACCTTCTGCGTCTTCGGCCTCTTCGTCCTGCTGGGCCTGCACGAGGGCGTCGATCTTCTGGTCCTGCACGAAATCGGTGACGATCGAGTCGTACTCGTCGCGCAGCTCGGCGAGGGCGTCCTCGGCGCTCTGGCCGGGCTCCTGGTCGAACCGCTCGATGGCCTCGCGCAGGTTCTGCTTGAGCTCCTCCACCTGTTCGGGGGTGGCACCGGCCGGGGCCTCGAAGTCGTCGAGCGCGGCGAGCAGCGTGGCGCGTGCATCCTCGAACGCGCTGTCGGCAGCCGGTGCCGGCGGCACCGA
>JBJTXX010000269.1:0-7581 GCA_046082485.1 Actinomycetota bacterium | reverse complement strand
GCGTCGCGTGCGGCCGCCGGTTGCTCACTCGGGCCACCGGCGCACTGCCCCAGCCCGTGTTGCTCGGCACCGGCCCCGACGGTGCCGATCTGAAGCTGCTCGAACAGATGCACCCCGATCTGGTCGTCGGCCAGTTCCGCTCGGTGGCACTCGCTTCGGCCGACGGTCGGGCCTTCACCGGCGCGGTCGCCACGCTGGCCCGGGCGGGAGTTCCCACCGACCTCTACATCGGTGCCGGCCACCTCGGTCACGCGCTGGCCGGTGTCGCGCGAAACATCACTGACATCGGCTCGCTCCGCCAGCGCGCCGCCTGACCCACCCACTCACACCGAAAGGCCACAGATGTTCCCTCCGCCCGACTCCCAGCCCCATCCCGGCCACGAGCCGCAACCCGCCGACCCGCAGCACGCAGACCCGCTCGCAGCACTGGCGGGCGAGGCCGACGCCGTGCTGCAGGCCATCCACCACCGGATGCAGACCATCGAGCCGCAGCTGCGGCGTTTCGGCCGGGCCGTCGCCGACCTCGGCCTGCCGGTACCCACCGGTTGGGCCACCCACGACGACCACCAGGTGACGTTCTCGGCGCTCACCCCCCGGCAGTTCGACGCGATGATCCGCATGCTGGAGGACATCGCCGCCAACCGCCCGATCGTGATCACCCGCGGCCAGGGCGGTGCCTCCCTGTTCGAGTCGGGCTCCGCCGTCGGGCCCACCCCTGCACGGGTCGTGTCGAGCATGCACATGTCGGTGCCGCGATGAAGCAGCGCCTTGCCACTGTCGACGCCAACGAGATGCAGCTCGTGCGCGCCGCGATCGGCGCCATCCGACCCGACGAGACCGACGGCGAGTACCTGCGGCTGCGTGCCGGGGCCGGTGAACGCGAGTGGTGGATCGAAGGCAGCCACGGCGAGGCCGTCATCCGGGTGCCCGACCCCGACAGCACCGTCATCCCGAACTGGCTCTCGGCCAGCGAGCGGCTGTGCCGTTTCGCCGAGGCGTTCGTCGACCGAAGCCCGGTCGCGATCTCCATCGCCGACGGGTGCACGCTCGTCGCCGAGGCCGACGGTGTCTCGGCGGCGATCGACACGGTGCAGACACACGTCGGCAACCCCGACCAGCGGCGCTTCGAGGTCCTCGCCGAGAGCACCGTCTCGCTGCACGACTTCTCGATGGTGCTGTGGGTGGCGCGCTCGATGCCGCTCGGCGTCGACGACAGCCCGTACCCGTACCCCACGATGTGGCTGCGCCTCGGTGCCGACTGGGCGGGCCTGCACGTGGACTGGAGCGACTTCGTGCCCACGAGGTCGACCTACCGCGTCGACGCCGAGCGCGGGTCGGGCGACCACACCGTCGCCATCCCCCACGGCTTGCTCGATGCCTTCCTCGGCCCGCTTCCCTACGAGGACGCCCTTGGCGAACCCGCCACGTTGCGCATCGCCGTGGTCACCGTCGCGCTGCCGGGCGGCCGCACCCGGGAGGCCCTGCGCATCGAGCACGCCGGCATCGATTGGTGCGCGTGGCTCAGCGACCCGCTCGAGCAGCGATGGGCCGACAAGGTGCAGGCGGAACTCGACCGGACCGATGTCGACGTCGTCGAGCGCCACGGCGCCGAGTGGGTGTGCCGCCACGGCGGCATCGAGGTGAGAGCACGCCTGCACGCCGGCACCCCTGATGTGGTGCGGGTCAGCTCGACGTTGCTCGCCGGCGCCGACGAGAGCATCGAGTTGCTCCGCGAACTCAGCCAGTTGAATGCCGCGGCAACGGGTGTGCGCTACTGGATGCAGGACGACAACGTCCGCGTCGCCGTCGACGTGAAGTGCAGTTCACTGTCGGGTCTCGCCGCCGCCGTGCAGGACGTGGCCACCGCCGCCGCAACCTATGCGCCGGTGCTGGCCGCCTTCGCCTGACCGACGTCAGCCCACCACTGCGCGGGCGATCACGAACCAGAGCGGGATCCCGAAGGCCAGGTTGAGCGGGAACGTCACACCCAGGGCCGCGCCGAGCGACAGACCGGTGTCGGCCTGGGGCAGCGCGATGCGCACCGCCGCAGGTGCTGCGATGTACGAGGCGCTGGCCACCATGGTGCCGAACACGGCAGCCCCGCCGACACCAAGGCCCACCGCCGCGCCGATCAGCACGCCGGTCATGCCCAGCACCAGCGGGGCGGCGAGGGCGAAGGCCACCACCCTTCGCGACATCGAACCAGACGCCTTCAGTTGCGACGCCGCGGTGGCACCCATGTCGAGCAGGAACAGGGTGAGCAACCCGCTGAACATCGTGACGAAGAACGGCTCCACCCGACCGAACGACGTCTCGCTGGCAACACCGCCGATCACCATGCCACCCACCAGCAACAGCACGCTGCGCCCGGTCAGCACCTCGTGCAGCGCCGAACGCCAGTCGGTGCCCGGCGACTTTGCCGACACCAGCATGAGGGCCACGACGATGCCGGGCACCTCCAGCAGTGCAACGAGCGAGGTCATGAAGCCCTCGACCTCGAACCCGGCTTCCGCGGCGAACACGGTGGCGGCCGTGAAGGTCACCACCGACACCGAGCCGTAGTGGGCTGCCAGTGAGCCCGCATCGGCCACCGCGAGTCGCAGCCCACGACGGGCCACGGCGAACACCGCGCAGGGCACCAGGGCCCCGACCACGAGCGTGGCCACTGCCGGCCACAGCAACTCGCCCACGTCCACGCTGCGCAGGGCGTGGCCCCCCTTGAGGCCGATGGCCAACAGCAGGTAACTGGCCAGCCAGGTGTGGATGGGGTCGGGAAGCCGCAGGTCGCTGCGCACCAGCACCGCCACCACACCCAACACGAACGCCAGCACGGGAGGTGACGTGAGGTTCTCGACCGCAAGGTCCAACGAGCCCATCGCCCAACCGTAACGCCCCGCCCGCGGTGGCCGCACCTCCTGCTGGTGCAGGCATTCCGATCCTGTCCGAAGTCAGTCGTCCCCGGGGTTCGCGGCGGGATCCAGCTGCTCGAACACCCCGATGTACTCGTCGTAGCGGAACAGACGGTTGCGTCGGAACCCCGTGGTCTCGCGGAGGATGCCGAGTTGCTGCATCCGACCGAGGAGCTTGTTCGAAGTGCCTTTCGCGACACCGAGTTCCTGCTCGACCCAGCCCGCATTCACGATCGGCTGCCGGAACAGGGCGTCGAACAGGGCGAGATCGTGCCGCAGTCCACCTGCCTCCAAGAGGCTGGCCCTGTCGCGTTCTCTCATCTCCTGAACACGCTTGGCCGTGGCGGCTGCATTCCTCGCCGAGACCGAAATCCCCGTGAGGAAGAACCCGAGCCAGCCCTCCCAGTCGCCCTCCTCGCGAACGGCCGTGAGGCGATGGAAGTACTCGACCTGATGCTGCTCGAGGTACGTGCTCAGATACAGCACCGGGCGCCGAAGGATTCCCCGTTCGTGCAGCAACAGGGACACCAGCAGCCGCCCTGCGCGACCGTTCCCGTCGAGGAACGGGTGGATCGTCTCGAACTGGACATGGGCCAGACCCGCCACCACGAGCGTCGGCAGGTCCGATCCGTGCAGGAACTTGTCGAGGTCGCCAATTGCGCGTTGCATGACCTGCAGGGGTGGTGGCACGAACGCGGCATCTGCCAGTGATCCTCCCGGCCGCCCGATCCAGTTCTGCGTGCGCCGAAACTCACCCGGAGTCTTCTCCGATCCGCGCCCAGAGCGCAGCAATACCCCGTGCACCTCGCGCAGGAGGCGGTTGGAGAGCGGCAGATCGCGGAGTCGACTGATGCCGTGCTGAAGCGCAGCCACGTAGCTCACGACTTCGCCGACGTCGAGGCTGAACGGCGCAGCAGGAGTCAGCTCGCGTTGGAGGACGTCGTCGAGTGTGCACTGGGTGCCCTCGATCCGCGAACTCAGTAACGCCTCCTGGCGCACGTACATCGCGAGGAACAGATCCGCTGCAGGCAGTGCGTCGGCGAGAGCGTCGAGCCGTCCCACGCACTGATCGGCCTCCGACAATGCGCGGAGCAACGCACTGTCGAAGATGACCGGTGGGGAGGGAGGCAGCGGACTCGGTTCGAACGCCCGGTGACCCTCCAGTTGTGTGACGAGGGATCCAGCTCGGGGGTGGGACTTCATGTGCGCGGTCCTTCCTTCTCACGCATCGCCGGTTCGCGATCGCCGATGCGAGGGGCCATGGTTCAGTTCGACGAACCATATGGCTTCCTCCCCGATTCATAGTTCATTTTCCAGCAATACATGAACTATGATTCCGGACCGCCATCCACGTATTCGGTGTGACTCATCCACTTGTCGTCCACAGCGAACGTGTGTTTGATTGTCCGGATGACCGAACGCGTGATCGCCGGGGGGCTTCGGGTGCTGGCGGCCGCCGAGCATCTCGCGTTCCGCTTCCCCTGCGGCACGGGCATCCGCTTCGACCGCTGCGGGCACCGGGCGTCGTCGTCACTGGTCTTCGGTGGCAAGTCATTGAAGGTCGACGTGTCGCTGCAACCGGGCGCGATCGTGCTCGAGGTCGACCAGGCAGCCAAGGAGGAAGGGCTCGACCCGAACCGTTGGCGCACGGCCGTGCTGCAGGAACTTCGCGACTGGTGGCCCGATCTCCAGTGGTGCGAACCGCAGCCCCAGCAACTCGCCGCAGCGGTCGGCGCCGTCACCCACCCGATGCTGGCCCACGTGTACCGCGCCGGCCGCACGGCGTTGGGTGAGGTGCCGCGATGGGCCACCGACGTGCTGCGCGCCGAGACACCGCAGGGGGCGGCCGAGCTGCTCTGCCCCGGCGCCACCCGACGGCTCGTCCGGGCGCTGGCCGAGAGCCTGCTCGGGCCCGCCGAGACCGGCCCCACCAGCCTCGGCCCGCTCGCCGTCGCCAGCGTCGGCCGCGAACTCTGCACCAACGACGAGCTGGCCAACGTGCTCGCCATCCCCAACGCCGCCGGGGCCGACAGGCTGCCCTCGGTCGATGAGCTCGAGGCGGCCCAGCGCGCCCTTGCGCTGTATCCCGCCGCACGGCGGGCTGCGCTGCTCGACGACACCGCCCGGAACCACGACGTGCGCGAACTGGCCGAGGTGGGCATGCACCTGTGGTGGGCGCGCGACAAGGTGGAGCGCCCGCTGCCGCTGCGACTGGGTGAGCTACGCCAGCGCTGCCGTCCGCACGTGCCGGTGCTGGCCGACGCCACCGCCCCGTCGGGCACGCGCACCGCTCGCCGCACGGCCCCGGCCGCGCCGGTGCTCGACCCCCTCGCGCCTGCAGTCGTTCGCCCTCCACAGCAGCCACCGGCCCCGCCTCGGGCGCCGCAGCTCGCCGACCAACCGCTGCTGCGTCCACGACCGACGGCGCTGGGCGCCCCCCGTGTCAGCGTCCCCGGCCGCACACCGAACAGTTGGCCGGTGCCGGCTGCCCTGCTGCCGGTGCACCAGGTGCGTCACGAGGGCCTCGCCTACAGCGTGCCGACGAGCCGCAACGAGCTCGCCACCTGGGGCGCCGTCCTGCGCAACTGTCTCGGCGACTTCGGCCGTGCCGCCGCCACCCAGACGTCGTGGCTCATCGGCATCGAGCGCGCCGACCGCCTGATCGGTTGTGTCGAGGTCGACCCCGCACAGCGCCGTGTGCGTCAGGCCCTGGGCCCTCGCAACCAGCCGCTGGCCGACGACGTGCACCGCATCGCCATCCAGTTTCTGCAGCGCAAGGGCATCATCGCCTGACACGCTCGGCCACACCCGCCACCTCGTAGGCCTCCGCCTCCCCCAACGTCTCGCGCGCCAGCAGGGTGGACGCCAACCGATCGAGTTGTGCCCTGTGATCGCGCAGTAACCCGAGCGCACGGTCGTGGCACTGGTCCACGATCGCCCGCGCCACGGGCGACCACCGCTTCACCCTCGAGGGCTTCCGCCTGCTGCGATGGCTGGTCGACACCGAGAGCCACGACGACGGCCACCTCAGCCCCACACCGTCGATCGGTTGGCGCACCGGCGAACCCCGACCGGGCTGGGACCAACAGCCCATCGAGGTCGCCACTTCGCCGAATGTGCGATGGCCGCGTGGCACTGGAGCGGCGAGACCGACTGGCTCGACGTGCTGGCCGACTGCGTCGACTGGTTCCGCGGCCGAAACGACCTCGCAGCGCCGATGGTCGACCCGACCACGGGTGGTGGGTTCGACAGCCTCACCCCCCCCGGGGCCCGAACCGGAACCAGGGCGCGGAGTCCACGATCGCCGCGCTCACCACCCTGCACCACGTGCACACGCTCGGCATGCCGCTGCGACGGCACGAGACACCGTGACGCGACGAGACACCTGGAGACACCATGACCGACGAACCGCTACCGGGTTTCGGACCCGACGAACTCGAGCCACCCGCCCGCGGCCGTGCCGCCGCCGTGGTGGCGATCGGCTGCGTCGTGGTGCTGTCGATGCTGTTTCTCGCAGCAAGAGCATGGTGGCGGGGCAGCCCCACCGAGGGCTTCTGCACGCTGCTGACCGGCGGCAGCAGGGGCTGCTGACGGCAGAGCCAGCGGTCGGCCGCCCTTGAGTAGATTCGGCTCCATGCGGGTGGCGATCGTCGGAGCCGGAATCGGAGGTTGCGCGCTCGCGCTGTCGCTGGAAGCCGCAGGCATCACCGACATCGACATCTACGAGGCCTCGCCCGAGCCACGCGAATTGGGCGTGGGCATCAACGTGCTGCCGCACGCCGCACGCGAACTCACCGAACTCGGCCTAGCCGACGAGATGGATGCGATCGGCCTGCGCACCGGTGGCCTCAGCTACCACAACCGTTTCGGTCAGCAGATCTGGGTGGAACCACGTGGCCTCGACGCCGGCTACCAGTGGCCGCAGTGGTCGGTGCACCGCGGCAAGATGCTGGGCGTGCTGTTCCGCGCCGTGCTGCAGCGGGTGGGTGAGGCACGGGTGCACCTCGACCACCGCGTCGAACCCGACCGGCTCGATCACATCGACGCCGACGTGGTGGTGGCAGCAGATGGCATCCATTCCGCGTTGCGCACGCTGGTCGCCCCCGATGAGGGCGCCCCGCTCTGGAACGGCGTGACGATGTGGCGCGGCACGAGTGTGGGCGAACCCTTCCTCGGTGGCAGGCGGATGATCATGGCTGGCCGTCTGTGGGAACGGGTCGTCGTCTACCCCATCGCCGACCGGCCCGACGGCAGGCAACTGCTGAACTGGGTCGCCGAGCAGCGCACCGACGACGGCCGCCCCATGCCGAAGCAGGACTGGAGCGCCGAGGCCGACGTCGCCGAGCCGTTGGCGGTCTTCGCCGACTACCGCTTCCCGTGGCTCGACGTGCCGACGATGCTGGGCGCCGCCGAGTCGGTGCTGCGCTACCCGATGGCCGACCGAGACCCACTGCACACCTGGCGTCACGGCCGGATGACGCTGCTCGGTGACGCCGCCCACCCGATGTACCCCGTGGGTTCGAACGGTTCGTCGCAGGCCATCCTCGACGCCCGTGTGCTGGCCCGCCATCTGGCCCTCTGCGAGACCATCGACGAGGCACTCGACGCCTACGAGGCCGAACGCCTGCCCGCCACCGCGGCGGTGGTGCTGTCGAACCGGAGGGCCGGCCCC
>JBJTXX010000268.1:0-2385 GCA_046082485.1 Actinomycetota bacterium | reverse complement strand
CCGCCGAGGCCGGCGCCAGGCCACCGCAAAGAAGCTCTCGCAGCAGCGCCTCGGTGATGTTCAGCTCGTTGCCCATCCGGGTCGGCGCGGCTCGAACGAACGCGGCCAGCCGCGGCTGGCGCAGCTGCACCCGACGCAGCTCGATGCAGAGCCGCCTCACCGCTGCGCGCCAGCCCTCTCTTGGCCGTGGCCGCACGTCGACACCAGCGAGGAAGTGGTCGCCGACGGCACGGTGCAGTTCGTGCACGTCACCGAAGTGCCGATACAGGGCCGACGGGTCACAGCCGAGCGCCGCCCCCAGCGACCTCACCGTCAGCGCCTCGGCGCCGTCCCTCTCGGCCAGCGTCACCGCTGCCTGCACGATGCGTTCGCGGCTGAGGGTTGCGGGTCTGGCCATCAGTCGAACAACCGAGCCCGACCCAGCCGCTCGGTGCACACCTCCGCACTCCAGGGCAGCATCGTGCTGCCGAGGCGGGCGTCGCGATACATCCGCTCGAGAGGCAGGTTCTTCAGCATCGACTGACCTCCGCACACGCGGATCGACATGCTGGCCACCTCCGCCGCGTGCTCCATGACCGTGAGGGCCGCCGCCCACCCCTGCACCATCGCGTCCTCGTCGGGGTCGATCACCGCTTCGTCAACGGCGCGGTAGAGCATCGCCCGCGACTGCTCGTGCTTGAGCTGCATCTGCGCCCAGCCGACCTGCTTGATCGGATGGTCCCGGCGCGAGCCCGCAACCTGACCCGGCAGTTCTCCGCGCAGGTACAGCCGGGTGGCGTCGATGATGCCACCCGTCAGGCCGAGGTAACTGGGGCACAGCGACAGGAACAGCCACGGGTACCGGTTCGCAGCCTGGTTGTAGAGACCGACGGGCATCCATTCGTTGTCGTGCGGCACGAACACGTCCTTCATCAGCAGCGTCCGCGACACGGTGCCGCGCATGCCGAGAGGGTCCCAGTCGTCGACGATCTGCACTCCTTCACCGTCGGATGGCACACCGAGCAGCCGGATGTCTTCCTCGCCCGGCACCTGGCAGGTGACGTTGTAGAAGGTGGCGGCCCCGCTGAGCGACGCGAAGATCTTGCGGCCGCTGACCAGCCAGCCACCGTCCACCGGCACCGCCTTCGTCGCCACACCGGCGGTCGCGCCCGGCGCCAGCCCTTCCGAGAACGGCTGGCTGTGGATGTGGCCGTGTTCCACCACACCCCGGTACATCGCGGTGCGCACCTGTTCGTGGCGGTCCCGCTGCTCGGCCGTCATCTCGAGCATGTCGGCCACCTCGCCGCACCAGAGCATGGTGGCGTTGTGCATGTTGAACGTGAGGCCGGTGGCCCCGCAGTGGCGGCCGACCTCCTCGCTCACCCGCACGTAGTCGGCGTAGCTGGCACCGAGACCGCCGTAGCGGGTGGGGATGCTGACGGTGAGCAGCCCGTTGCTGCGGAAGTCGCCGAAGTTCTCGTACGGGAAGCTGGCCTGCTGGTCGTACTTGACCGCTCGTTCCTTCATCGTCGGGCCCATCGCCCGCACCAGGCCCACCATCTCGTCGCGCGTCATGGATGCACATGATGGCGACCGCCCCCTCGATTGTCAACGATGTTGACAAACCCCCTCGCGGTGCCATACTCGTGGCCATGCCGGTCGACGTGCAGCACCCACCCTTCGCGTGGCGCGAGCAGGGCGAGGGGGCTGTGGTGCTGTTGCTGCACGGCCTCGGCGGCAGTCGCATCTCGTGGGAGCCGCAGATGGGGGCGCTCGGCGACCGCCGCACCATTGCCTGGGACATGCCGGGCTACGGCGAGGCCACGCCCCTCCCCGACGGCCCGCTCACGTGGCCCGAGGTGGCCGACGCCGCAGCCGCGCTGCTGGACATCATCGGTGTCGAGCGTGCACACGTGGTGGGCATCTCGATGGGCGGCATGATCGCCCAGCACCTCGCTGCCCGACACCCTCGGCGGGTGTGGTCGCTCACCCTGCTGAGCAGCAGCCCGGCCTTCGGCCTCGACGGCACCTCTCCGGCCGAATGGACGGCACGACGGCTCGCCCCGCTCGACGAGGGCCTGCACCCCGCGGACTACGCCGAGCGCGTCGTCACCGCCCTCGCCGCACCCGGGGCCGGCCCGGAGGTGGTCGCCCGACAGAGCGCAGCGATGGCCCGCATCGAGCCAGCGGCCCTGCGCCGCACGATCGCGCTGGTCGCCACGCACGACGCCCGCGGCATCCACCACCTCATCACGGCACCGACACTGGTGCTCGTGGGCGAACAGGACCGCGAGACACCGGTCGACTACTCGCAAGCACTGGCAGACCGCATCGCTGGTGCCACCGTGCGCGTGGTGCCCGGCGCGGGGCACCTGCTGAACGCCGAGGCCCCTGGGCCCGTGAACG
>JBJTXX010000267.1:0-9979 GCA_046082485.1 Actinomycetota bacterium | reverse complement strand
GCTACGAGCACCTGGGCGACGCCGCGCTCGACGGCACGCTCTCGCAGGGCCAGATGTCGGAACTGCGACGGCTCGACCGCCCCAAGTACCGCACGCTGCTGCGCGAGCTGCAGGCCGAACTGCTCGACACCATTCGCGAACTCGACGTGCAGGCCACCGCCACGGCGGTCGGTGTGTGGCGCCACCATGCCGATGCCGTCATCGACGACGACGCCCCGCCCACCGAGCCCGTCCGCTCGCTGAACTACCAGCGCGCCGGCGACCAACAATTGCTCGGTCGGCTGTCGCTCGACGACCATGCCGCCACCGAGTTCGAACAGGCCATCGACACCGCACTCACGTGGCAGGGCGACACCGACACCCGCACCTTGGCCGAGCGGCGGGCCGATGCGCTGCACGACATCGTCGCCCACTTCAACAAGACGCACGACATCCCCGGCACTCCGCGCCACCACCCCCACATCACGCTCTCCCTCGACGCGGGCACCCTGCACCAGCCGACGGCCATCCACACGCACACCGGTCGACTCGTCGGCGCCACTTGCACCGACACCCACCTGTGCGACTGCGTGCTGCACACCGTGCTGCGCGACCCCCACGGCACGCCGCTCGGTTACGGGCGAGCCCGCTACACCGTGCCGCGCCACATGTTCCGGCAACTCGCCGCACGCGATGGCGGCTGTCGCTTCCCCGGCTGCAACCGCCCGGTGGCCCACTGCGAGGCGCACCACATCACTTACTGGCGAAACGGCGGCACCACCGACCACGGAAACCTGGTGTTGCTGTGCAACCGGCACCACCACATCGTCCATCAGCAACGCCTCACCCTCGAGTTGGGTCCCGACGGCACCCTTCAGGTCACGTGGGCCACGCGGCGCGTCGCCACCAGCACCCCGCGCGGTGCACCGCCACGCTCAGCAGCGGCACGCTCGGCACCGGCGCGCGGTGCACCCCCGGACATCGACGTCGACAGATTCGCCGCCCGATCACTAGCGTGATCAGCCATGTCCATCGATCAGGTGCAGCCCGCTTCTGTCACGCGCCACGGCCTTCACGTCGCCACCGTGCTCGCCGACTTCGTCGAGCAGGAAGTGCTGCCCGGCTCGGGCACCGACGCCGACACCTTCTGGGCGGGTCTGGCGCGTCTGGCTGCCGAGCACGCCCCCCGGAACCGGGAACTGCTGCAGCGTCGTGACGAACTGCAGGCAGCGATCGACGAGTGGCACCGCCGCAATCCTGCCTTCGACCGGGCGGCGTACCGGGCCTTTCTCGAGGAGATCGGCTACCTGGTGCCGCCGGGGCCATCGTTCGAGGTCAGCAGCACAGGCATCGACGACGAGATCGCCGTCACCGCCGGCCCGCAGCTGGTGGTGCCCATCAGCAACGCCCGCTATGCACTGAACGCGGTGAACGCCCGATGGGGTTCGCTGTACGACGCGCTCTACGGCACCGATGCCCTCGGCGACGTGGCCGGCCCGGGCCCCTACGACCCGGCACGTGGCGCCCGGGTCATCGCGTGGGCACGACAGTTCCTCGACGACGTCGCACCGCTGCAGTCGGCGTCGCACTCCGCAGCCATCACCTATCGAGTCGCAGACGGCGCGCTGCGGGTCACCACCACTGAGGGCGACACGGGCCTCGCCGACCCTTCGCTGTTCGCCGGCCACACCGGCAGCGCCGACCAGCCGTCCACCGTGCTGCTGCGGCACCACGGCCTGCTCGTCGAGATCGTCATCGACGCCTCGCATCCGGTCGGTGCCACCGACGCCGCCCACGTGGCCGACGTGCGGCTGGAATCGGCCGTCACCACGATCATGGACCTCGAGGATTCCGTGGCCGCGGTCGACGCCGACGACAAGGTGCTGGCCTACCGCAACTGGCTGGGCCTGCTGCGCGGCACGCTCACCGCCGAGGTCGACAAGGCGGGCACATCATTCCGCCGCACCCCGAACCCCGACCGCACCATCACCGGCCCCGACGGCCAGCCGGTGGCCGTGCGCGCCCGTTCGCTGATGTTGGTGCGCAACGTCGGCCACCTGATGACCACGCCCGCCGTGCTCGATGCAGCCGGCAACGAACTGCCCGAGGGCATCCTCGACGCTCTGGTGACGGTGGCGTGCGCCCTGCACGACCTGCGCAGCACCGAGCGCGGTGGCAACTCGCGCACCGGCAGCGTCTACGTGGTGAAGCCGAAGATGCACGGCCCCGACGAAGTGGCCTTCACCGACTCGCTGTTCGCTGCGGTCGAGCAGATCCTCGGCCTGCAGCCCTCGACCGTGAAGATCGGCATCATGGACGAGGAACGGCGCACCACGCTGAACCTCGCCGAATGCATCCGCGCCGCCCGCACCCGCATCGCATTCATCAACACCGGCTTCCTCGACCGCACCGGCGACGAGATCCACACCTCGATGCTGGCCGGGCCGATGCTGCGCAAGGGCGACATGCGCCAGGCACCGTGGCTGGCCGCGTACGAGAACTGGAACGTCGACACCGGCATTGCCTGCGGACTGCTGGGCCGCGCCCAGGTCGGCAAGGGCATGTGGGCGGCACCCGACCTGATGGGCGCGATGCTCGACCAGAAGATCGGTCACCCCCGTGCCGGTGCAAGCTGCGCATGGGTGCCTTCGCCCACCGCAGCCACGCTGCACGCAACGCACTACCACCGTGTCGACGTGCACGCCCGGCAGGCCGAATTGGCCGAGTCGCTGCGCACGAACGGCCCCCGGGCCACGCTCGACGAACTGCTGAACGTGCCCATCGGCGACCGGTCGGTGTGGTCGGCGGCCGATGTGCAGGCCGAACTCGACAACAACGCGCAGGGCATCCTGGGCTACGTGGTGCGCTGGGTGGATCAGGGCATCGGCTGTTCGAAGGTGCCCGACATCAACGACATCGGGCTGATGGAAGACCGCGCCACCTGCCGCATCTCGTCACAGCACATCGCCAACTGGTTGCTGCACGGCGTGACCGACCGGGAGCAGGTGATGGCCACGATGCAGCGCATGGCGGCGGTGGTCGACGGCCAGAATGCCGGTGACACGCAGTACACGCCGATGGCACCTGCGCTCGACGGCCACGCGTTCCGGGCCGCGTGCGACCTGGTGTTCTCGGGTGTCGAGCAGCCGTCGGGTTACACCGAACCCATCCTCCATTCCCGCCGTCAGGCACGAAAGGCAACGTCATGACCATTCCCACCGCAGCCATCTCGCTGGAGGACGCCCGCACCATCATCCGTGGGGCCTTCGACCACGGCGCCGCCAACGGGCTGAAGCCGCTGTGCGTTGCCGTGCTCGACGCCGGCGGCCACCTCATCGCCTTCGAGCGCGCCGACGGCGTGGCGAACCGGCGCTTCGACATCGCGGTCGGCAAGGCCCACGGCGCCATCTCGATCGGGGCGAACTCGAGGGCCCTCGGCGTGATGGCCGTCGATCGGCCGCACTTCATCGCCGGAGCGGGCGCCGCCATCGGCGGCTCGCTGGTGCCGGTGGCGGGCGGCGTGCTGGTGCTGCACGAGGGGCGTGCCATCGGTGCCGTCGGCATCTCGGGTGACACATCCGACAACGATGAGGCTGCCGCCATCGCCGGCATCCGCGCCGCTGGCCTCACCGCGCAGGAATGACGGTGCAGGAACTAAGGTGCAGGAATGAGTCGGGCCGGGCTTCGCCGGGTGGTGGGCGTGTACGACGCCGACCACACGCTGTTGGGTGAGGCCGCGTACTGGGTGGGCGCGCGTCTGCGCCGTCGGCACTGCGCGCTCTGCGATATCACGCACGGCCTGTTCACCGCCAAGCGCGAATGGACGGAATGCCGCAGCCAACTGCCCTACACGTTCGACACGTACCACCGCGATGACCAGCCGGAAACGGTGCGCGCTGCGTTGATGGGCCGTGCGCCAGCCGTGGCTGCGGAACTCGACGACGACTCGGTCGTGGTGCTGCTGGGCGAGCACGAACTCGAGGCTTGCGGGGGCGACGTGCACCGACTGATCGCCGCGGTCGACGCAGCGCTGGCGGCCATCGGGCTCCGCTGACAACGTGCTCTACTGAGACCGTGGCACAGCGCTTCCGCACGACCGCACTGTTCGCCGCAGCCGCCGCGGCGCTGTGGTGGCTGATCGGCGTGGTGTTCAGCAGCGACCGTGGGCTGGAACTCACCGACGAGGGGCTGTACCTGCTGGCGCTCGACCCACCGTCGAACACGGCCCACTGGCAGTCGCCGTTCGGCTGGAGCACGGCGCCGTTGTTCGACGTGGTCGGGCACGATGTGGCCCGGGTGCGCACCGCGGCGATCTGGCTGCTGGTCGTCGTGAGCGCCACGACGGGGTGGGCGCTGGCCCGCTGGCTGACCGCCGACGACAGGCCCGCGCAGGTGGCCGTCGCGGCCACCGGAGCGCTGAGTGCCCCGTTGTTGGTGGCGAACTTCCTGCGCACGCCCGGCTACAACTGGGCGAACCTCGTCGGCCTGATGCTGGCGCTGTGCGGCGCCGCGCTGGCCTGCAGGGCACCCGACGGTGAACGCTGGCACCTGCAGCGCCCGCTGCACACGGCCGCGGCACTCGTGGCACTGGGCATCGTGGTGGCCGTGCCGGCGAAACCCACCAGTGGGCCGGCGATCCTGGTCGCCACGACGCTGCTGGTGGGCCCCGCACGTGGGTGGCGTCACCTGCTGCGGCTGGCCACGCTCACCGCAGGTTGGACTGCGCTGCTGATCGCGATCGCTGTGCTCACCGGCCTGTGGCCGACATCGTTCGTCAGCGTGCTGTGGCAGTCGCGCGACTTCCCCCCGCTGCACCCGAACCAGACGTTGGGGGGCGCCCTCCGCGATCTGCTGCGCGTGCCGCGACTGGCGTTCCACGAACTGCGTGGGTTGCGACCGGCGACGCTGGTGTTGGTGGTCATGGCCACCGTCGCCGCGCCCGTGCTGCGGCGCCGACCGACTCGACGCCCCATCATCCGCGCGGCACCGCTCGTGCTGTGCGCGCTCGCCGCCGTGGGCACCGCGGTGCCGTGGCCGCTGCTGGGTCTGCCGAACCCCGCCTACCGCATGGCGTGGACGGGCACGGCACTGGCCGCCCTGCTGCTGCTCTACGGCGCGGCGCTGCACCTGGTCACGAACGCGACCGCCGACGATCGCACCGCGGTGCGCCGGGCCGTCTCGATGACGGCTGCCGCTGCGGTGCTGGTGGCAGCGTTCGGCCTCGGGTCGGCGATGGGCGTGTTCAACCAGACGGCCACCGCGGCCGTGCTGGTGGTGCTGGCGGCCGCCGCGGCAGCGACCGCCCTCACCGACACGATGCTGCGCCGTGCGGGCGCCGCCGTCATCGCCGTCTCGTCGTTGGCGCTCGTCGTCAGCAACACCGTCGACAGCCGCCACCACCCCTACCGCAACGTCGACATCGCGCGGCAGACCACGCCGCTGGTGCTGGGTGCGCACGACAGCACCCTGCTGGTCGACTCGACGTTGGCCACCGAACTCACGACCCTGCGCACGCAGGCCCGTGCCGCGGGCTTCTGCACCGGCACGAGACTGCTGGGTCTGAAGTGGAACTGGTCGGCCACCGAGCCGTTCGTGCTGGGCGCCCGCGTGCCCGATTCGCTGATGCTCACGATCTTCGGTTACCCCGACCCGCTGCCGCTGCTGCCGGTGACGATGGCCGAACTGGGCCTCGGGGCCACCTGGCACGACGCCTGGGTGATGACCACCGACCCCGCCTCCCTCGAGCCAGCGGATGCGGCCGTGCTGCGCACCGCGCTCGACCGACTGCCGCAGCACATCGGGCGCAGCTTTCCCGACGACTACGTGCGCGAGGTGAGCGTGAACGGCACCGAACTGTGGCGGCCCGCCGACGTGGCAGCGGCCCCCTGCGACTGACGGCGCTCAGATCGCGGCCAGCAAACCGCCGAGGTCTTCCACGCGCTCGACGCACTGCACGCCCAACGCCTGCAGCCCGGGACGGGCGTCGATCGGCAGGCCCTCACCCGTGTCCTGGTTCAGGATGCCGCCCATGAAGATGCGGCCCTCCCACTGCAGGCGACGGGCCGATTCGCTCAGCCGCTCGCCGAGCGCCAAGGCGTTGCCGTTGTAGGTGCCGACGATGATCGCGTCGGCATCCTCGTCGTTGGCGGCCTGCGCCACACCCTCGATCGACGTCGCTGCGTTCAGCAGCACCACTTCGGCGCCCGCCCTCGGCAACGCCTTTGCCAATGCGTCGCGCACGAGATCGTGCACTTCCAGCACGGCCAGCACCACCCGCTTGCCCTCCAGTCCGCGCAGCGGGCCGTTGCCGGCCAGCTGGTCGCTGAGGCGGCGCAGGTTCGCCGACTTCCATGGCTCGAGGCGTGCGATCTCGTCGGGGGCATCGAGGTCGATCGCCGTCTCGAGGTCACCCATCGTGGTGCGGCGCATCGCCAGCATCACCCGGGCGGCATCGGTGACGTCGACCCCGTTCTCGGCGAAGGCAGCCAACGCCCGGTCACGCCAGTGCAGCGCGTGCTGCGCGACCATCGCACCGACCCGCTCGAGACGCTGCCAGTCGTAGAGGTTCGGGGCCTTGCGCACCTCGTGCTCGAGTTCGTGCGCCAGCAGGTGCACCTCCACGATCTCGTTCGGGCTGGGGATGCGCTCGGCCTCGCTGAGCGGCACCGGGTTCACCGCATGGCCGGTGGGCCGACGCAACTGCAGCGCGATGTCGCACATGATCTGTGCCGCCACGGTGGCCGTGTTGCGGGCCCACGCACCCGCGCGCTGATCGACCGTGTTGCCGTAGACCATCGAGCCGATCGAATCACCGCCGCGCAGGTCGTCGAGCGCGAAGTGCACGATGGCGCGGTGCTCGGGGTTCTGGATGGTGTTGCCCCAGCAGTGGGCCAACCGGGCGCCGAGCAGTTGCTCGACCACGTACATCTCGAGGGCTGCCCAGCCCACGTAACCGCCGAAATGCGAGGCCTGCGTGGCCGTGCCGTCCTCCAGGTTGGAGTGCACCAATCCGCCGTGGAAACCCAACGCGCCGATGGCTGCCACCGCCCGCACCGTGGCCTCGGTGACGGCTTCGGCGTCGCTGCCGCCGATCGGTTCGTACGCGCTGTACTGGCCCATGTTGCCGATCGTGGTGATGCCCGCCGCCAACGCCCGACGCGTGTTCTGGAACCCGGCGGGCATGCCGATCATGTAGTCGCCGACGTGCGGCTGGATGGGCACCGATTGGGCGAGGCGGCTCCAGCCATCGGCCTCGATGCGCGGCCCGGTCTCCTTCACCGTCAGGTGCCGTTCCTCCTCGGGAACGCCCATCGCTCGGTCGAAGGCCAGCCCGAACCGGTCGGCCCGGTAGCCGTGATCCGCGAGACCGGCGTGCACGGTGCGCAGCGCGTCCTCGGTGGCCTCCCAGGTCGAGAGACCGACGTGCAGGTGGTACATCACCCGGCCGTTGTCGCGGCAGCGCTGCTTGTGCTGCACCTCGTTGGTGGCACCGACCGAACGAAGGAACGCCGTCACGGGCACCTCGGCGGGTGCTGCAGCCCTGCCCTCGGCGATCAGTTGCGGTGTGGGGATCACGTCGGTTCCTCCGTTCGATTGCAGATCATGTCAGCAGTTCGAGGATGCGTCGGGCGCGCCGGTCGATGTCGGCGAGCGGCAGCGGTTCCACGAGGTCGGGGGCGAAGGGCGTGATCGCATCGATCGCCGCTTGCGTGAAGTGCACGGTGCCGTCGGCGTCGACACGTTCGATGCCGTCGCCGCGGGCCGCCCGGTCGCACAACGCCTGGCACTCGGTCAGCGTCACGCCGGTGGGCAGGTCGAGTTCCACGCCACCGTCACGGATGATCACCGGGAAGCCCCCGAACATTCCATGCGGCGCCGGCACCGACATGCGCAGCGGCGCGCCGCCGGGCAGCAGTGCGCGCAGCACGGGGATCGCCGCAGCGGCAGCCAGTGCGTTGTAGGGCAGGCCCGGTGCGATGGCCTCGGGCAGATACGGCAGGTCGTCGCGCCGCACCACCCGTTCGCCCCTCGCCTCGTCGCCCACCCACACCATCGGCCGATCGGCAGGGTCGGCCGGCAGACGCGACTGCACCACGTCGAACAGCTGACCGTGCTGGCCCACCAGTCGCAGCAGCGGCATCTCGGCATCCGCGCCCATCTCGCCGCGCAGCGCCGCCCGGGCGCGGGTCTGCATGATCGCCACGTTGCCCACACCCAACAGCGGCGGAGAGCCCAGCCGCGCCGACAGCGGGTTGGTGACGTCGGGGAACGACAGGTTCACCACCGGGCCGCCGAAGCCGCAGTCGGCGACCGCACGCATGGTCGACAGCAGCACCGGCAACTGCAGCGGCAGGCGCACGGCCAGGCCTGCGCAGGCGAACGCCAGCGCCAGCGCATCGTTGCGGCCGGCCATCGACCACGGGCTGCTCAGCGACGCAGTCTGCAGCACCACATCGGGTCTGCGCTGCCGCAGCACCGCAGCCAGCGCCGACGGGTCGCGTGCGTCGAGTTCGTGGGCGTGCACCACCACGTCGTAGCCACTCGTCAACACCGACGCCATCGTGCGAACCGAAGCCGAGCGCGACACCAACGTCACCTCGCGCGCCCAGCCGGCGGCGACCACCGGGTGCAGCACGCGCTCGGTCATGTCACCCGCCCCCACCACCAAGAGATGGCTCATCGGTCGCTTCCTCTCGGGTGCACGCTCTCGGGGCTCGTGTAATCGCGGATCACCTTCATCGGGATGTGGCTCTCGATCTGGGCGATCTCGCGCAGTTGCGCCAACTCGTTCTGGTAGAGGCGCTCGTAGCTCTCGAGGTCGCGGGTCTCGACCGTGATGAGGTAGTCGGGACGACCGAACATGCGACGCATGTCGACCACGCCGTCCATCGCGAGGGCCAGTCGTTCGAACTCCTCGACGGCCGTGGGGGCGTTGGAGGTGAGGTTCGCGAACAGGGTGACGCTGAGTCCGCGCTCGATGGCATCGGGGTCGACGATGGCGGCGAACCGGCGGATGACGCCCTGTTCGACGAGCCGCTTCACCCGCTGCAGGCACGGCGAGGGGCTGAGACCCACGCGCTCTGCCAGTTCGAGGTTGGTGAGGCGACCGTCGAGTTGCAGCTCGGCGATGATGTGGCGGTCGATGTCATCCACAGCACGTGATGCTACGCACAACAGGCGGCGCAGCACAAGATGCTGCGCTCTCCCCGAGTTGGCAGGATGTTCGGCAACACCTGCTCGCGCATCCGGTCTATCCTGCGACCCATGGCCGAGGTGGGGGCGGACGACAAGTACACGGCACGTTCGGGTCAGGTGGTGATGACCGGCGTGCAGGCGTTGGTGCGCCTGCCGTTCGACCAGCACCGCCGCGACGCTGCCGCCGGCCTGCGCACCGCCACGCTCGTGACCGGCTATCGCGGTTCGCCCCTCGGCGGCCTCGACCTCGCCTTCGCCCGAGCCGGCGAACTGGCCGCCCAGCACCACGTGCACTTCATGAACGGCGTGAACGAGGACCTCGCAGCCACCGCGATCTACGGGTCGCAACTGGCCAACACCCTGCCCGACCCGAAGTACGACGGCGTGCTGGGCATGTGGTACGGCAAGGGGCCGGGCGTCGACCGTTCGGGCGATGCCTTCCGCCACGCCAACATCGCCGGGGTGCATCGCAACGGCGGCGTGCTGGCCGTGGCGGGCGACGACCCGTCGGCCAAGTCGTCGACCGTGCCGTCGGCCTCGGAGTTCGCCCTGCTCGACGCGCAGATGCCGATCCTGTACCCAAGTTCGGTGCAGGAGGTGCTGGAGTACGGGCTGTACGGCTTCGCAATGTCGCGCGTCTCGGGCGCATGGGTGAGCCTGAAGATCGTCACCAACGTGGCCGACGCCTACAGCACCTTCACCATCCGCCCCGACCTGCAGATCGTGCGCCCGCACCTCGAACTCGACGGCCGGCCGTGGTCGCACACCCAGAACCCCGTGCTGGTGGCGCCGGGCAGCGTGGCAT
>JBJTXX010000266.1:0-2203 GCA_046082485.1 Actinomycetota bacterium | reverse complement strand
ACGGTGCGCAGCGAGATGCCGGGCACCCGCCGCGACGCTGCGGCGTGCAGGGCCTCGGCCGTGGGATGCGTGCGGTTCTCGTGCAGCAGGCCGAACAGCACCTGACGCTGGCGCGTGAGCTTCAGTCCCTGCTGCCGGAAGGCATCGGTGAGTTCGGCCGGTGAGCGCACAACGACTGTTTAGTGCTGATTCGAGCCAATCTGCAAATCGTGCAGATTAGGGTCTGGGGCGCAGCGTCGTTCCCACGTTGATCAGGCTTCCTATGCTGCACGGTCATGCAGCACAGCACCGACTTCAGCCGAGCGACGATGCTGCAGCGACTCGAGCGTGAACAGTTCGATGTGGTGGTCGTGGGCGCCGGCATCACCGGCGCCGGCGTGGCGCTCGACGCCGCCAGCAGGGGCCTGAAGGTGGCACTGGTCGAACGCGACGACTTCGCCTCCGGCACGTCGTCGAAGAGCTCGAAGATGGTGCACGGCGGACTGCGCTACCTGCAGCAGGGCGAGGTGCGTCTGGTCTACGAAGCGCTGTGCGAGCGCCAGCGGCTGTTCAGGAACGCGCCGCACCTCGTCACCGTGCTGCCGTTCATGATCCCCATCCTCACCAAGGACGGTGTGGTGTCGCGCAAGATCGCCCGGGCGCTGGGTTCGGCGATGTGGATGTACGACCTGACGGGCGGATGGCGCATCGGCAAGCTGCACCGTCGTCTGCGCAAGCCGGCAGCGGTGGCGCACCTGCCCACCATGCACACCGAACGGCTCGCCTCCGCGTACCTCTACTACGACGCCGCCGTCGACGACGCCCGGCTCGTGCTGACGGTGTGCCGTACTGCTGCGTCGCACGGCGCCGTGGTCGCCAACCGCTGCGCCTTCGCCGGCGTGCAGCGTGCCGCCGACGGCACGGTGACGGGCGCACGCGTGATGGCCGACGGGCGCGAGATCACGGTGGCCACGCGTGCCGTCGTGAACGCCGCCGGGGTGTGGGCCGACGACGTGCAGGAGCGGGCCGAGGGTGTGCACCCCGATTCGATCCGCCCGGCGAAGGGCGTTCACCTCACCGTGCCGTGGGAGAAGGTGCAGTGCGACATCGCGGTGGTGATCCCCGTGCCGAAGGACCGCCGCAGCCTGTTCCTGGTGCCGTGGGGGCCGCGAGCCGACGGCACGTTCGAGTACGCCTACATCGGCACCACCGACACCGACTTCGACGGCCCGATCGACGACCCGCAGTGCACCAAGGCCGACATCGACTACGTGCTGCGCGCGGTGAACGCCTCGTTGACCACCGACGTCACCGAGCACGACGTGATCGGCGTGTGGTCGGGGCTACGTCCGCTGGTCAAGCGCGCCGACTCGGGCCGCACCGCCGACCTCTCGCGCACGCACAGCCTGCGGGAGTCGGAAGGGGTGTTCACCATCACCGGCGGCAAGCTCACCACCTACCGCGAGATGGCGCAGGACACCGTCGACCTGGTCGCCGGTCGACTCGGTCACCGAGCACGGTGCCGCACGAAGCGCCTGCGGCTGCTGGGCGCGACGCGGCGTCACACGCCCGATGGCTCCCCCGAGGCACACCTGGCCGGCCGCTACGGCAGCCTCGCCGAGGAGGTTCTGGCCCTCGTCGCTGCCGACCCGGCGCTCGGTGGGCGGCTCGTCGACGGCCTCCCCACGCTGCGGGCAGAGGTGGTCTACGCGGTCCGCCACGAGATGGCCACCACCGTCGACGACGTGCTCACCCGCCGCACCCGGGCCCGGTTGTTCGATCGCGGCGCAGCCATGAGAGCCGCCCCCGTGGTCGCCGAACTGATGGCCGCCGAACTCGGCTGGGCCACCGACGAACAGCAACGACAGGTCGACCACTTCATCGCCGAGTGCGAACGCGAGATCACGGCAGGAGCCACCGCATGACCCGACCCACCACCCCCATCGAACTGACGGGTTCGCACAGCCGGCTCGGCGCCGGGGTCACGCTTCCCGACGGCTTCACGGCCGCGCTGAAGGGTTGCTGCGCCACCGTCGAGCAGGTCGACGCGGTCGCGGACGCCAGTCGCGACTGTTGGCCGCTCGCCATGCACTGGGCGCTCGCTGGCAGCGTGCTGCAGCGGGCGGCCGTCGTCGCCCGCCCCTCGAGCACCACCGAGGTCTCGGCGGTGCTGTCGCTGTGCAACCAGCACGGCGTGCCCGTCACCCCTGCGGGCGGCCGCAGC
>JBJTXX010000265.1:0-4335 GCA_046082485.1 Actinomycetota bacterium | reverse complement strand
GTACTCGTCGAGGTCGTCGGCACCCAGCGACTCGCGGATGGCCACCACGGTCTGCTGCAACTGCGCCGCACGAAGGTCGGCCACCGACGGCACCTTCTCGATGGTGATCGGCTGCTTGGTGAGCTTCTCGATGTTGGCCAGCAGGCGCTGCTCGCGCGGCTCGGCCAGCGTGATGGCCACGCCCTCGCGGCCGGCGCGGCCCACGCGGCCGATGCGGTGCACGTAGCTCTCGGGGGCGGAGGGCACGTCGTAGTTCACGACATGGGTGAGCGTGTCGACGTCGAGGCCGCGGGCCGCCACGTCGGTGGCGACCAACAGGTCGGCGGTGCCGTCGCGAAGGCGCCCCATCACCCGGTCGCGCTGGGCTTGGTCCATGCCGCCGTGCAGCGCCTCGGCGCGATAGCCGCGGGCGTTCATCGTCTCGGTGAGCTCATCGACCTCGGTGCGGGTGCGGCAGAACACCAGCGCCCCACCCGGTGACTCGATGTCGAGCACACGCCCGAGGGCTGCCGGCTTGTGGGCACGCTGCACCACGTAGGCGATCTGGCGCACCTTGCCCGCACTCGCCTTGGTGTCGCCGCGCGTGACGTTGATGCGCACGGGATCGGTCTGGAACCGCTTCGCGATCGCCGCGATGCGAGGGGGCATCGTGGCGGAGAACAGCACCGTCTGGTGGGGCTGGGGAATGGCCTCGAGGATGTTCTCGATGTCCTCGGCGAACCCCATGTCGAGCATCTCGTCGGCCTCGTCGAGCACCACCATCGCCACCTCGTCGAGCGGCAGCGAACCACGGCCCAGGTGATCGATCACACGACCCGGCGTGCCCACCACCACGTGGGCGCCGCGCTCGAGCGCCTGGAACTGGCGGAAGATCGGCTGACCGCCGTAGACGGGCACGCTGCGCACGCCCATCTCCTTGCCGTAGCGGAAGAAGGCCTCGTTCACCTGCATGGCCAACTCGCGGGTGGGCACCAGCACGATCACGACCGGCTTCGCACCAGCACTGCCGGCCACCAGTTCCAGCGCCGGCAGCGCGAACGCAGCGGTCTTGCCGGTGCCGGTGGCGGCCTGGCCCAGCAGATCGCGGCCCTGCATCAGGTGGGGGATGGTCTCGCGCTGGATGGGGGTGGGCTCCTCGTAGCCGAGCGCGTCGAGAGCAGCAAGCAGTTCCGGCCGCAGGCCGAGTGCGGCGAAGCCGTCGAGTTCTGATTCCATGGTGCTGCTACTCTCCGAAAAGGGGACACCCCACCCTACGGCCGAATGACCCCGAGCACTCGCTGCAGTTCGTCGGCCAGCACGTCGGCCTGCGCGACGCCGAACACCAAGGGGGGCTTGATCTTCAGCACGTTGTCGGCTGGGCCGTCGGTGCTGACCAGCACGCCTCGCTCCCGCAGCGCGTTGGCCACGTCGCCGGCGAGGGCGGTGGCTGGCTGCTTCGTGGAGCGGTCGAGCACGAGGTCGACACCGAGGTACAGGCCCGCGCCGCGCACGTCGCCCACGCAGTCGAACCGGTCGGCCGCCTCGCGGAGTCGGGCCAGCAGGTGCTCGCCGGTGCGCAGTGCCTTGGCCTGCAGCCCCTCACCCTCGATCACGTCGAGCACGGCCATGCCGACCGCGCAGCTGACGGGGTTGCCGCCGAACGTGTTGAACCACTCCATGCCGTTCGCGAACGCATCGGCGATGGCCCGTGTGGTGACCACCGCGCCGAGCGGGTGGCCGTTGCCGATGGGCTTGCCCAACGTGACGATGTCGGGCACCACACCCTGCTGCTCGAACGCCCACATGTGGGTGCCCACGCGACCGAAGCCCACCTGCACCTCGTCGGCGATGCACAGCGTGCCCTGCGCCCGGGCGAGCCGGTGCGCCTCGGCGAGATAACCGTCGGGGAACACCACCTGCCCGCCGCAGCCGCTGATGCTCTCGGCCAGGAATGCGGCAGCGGGTGGCATGCCCGCGATGCCGGCCGCATACGCCGCGCCATCGCTGCCGAACCGGCCGCGGTACGGGTCGGGCAGTTCGGCGAGGTGCGTGTGCGCGGGCTTGCCTGCGCCGCCCTTGCGGTTGAACTTGTATGCGCTCACGTCGATGCACGCCTGCGTGTTGCCGTGATAGCCCCAGTCGACAGCGATGACGTCGGTGCGACCCGTGACGGTGCGCGCCATGCGCAGCGCCAACTCGTTGGCCTCGCTGCCCGAGTTCGTGAGGTACACCACCTCGAGCGGATGGGGGAACAGGGCAGCCAGGCGCTCGGCGTAGTCGAGGATCGTGCGGTGCAGGTAGCGGGTGTTGGTGTTGAGCATCGCGGACTGACGGGCGATGGCATCCGTGACACGAGGGTGTGCGTGGCCGACGTGCGCCACGTTGTTCACGCAGTCGAGGTGCGCCCTGCCGGTGTGGTCGATCAGCCATGTTCCCGCGCCGCGCACGATGCTGAGCGGCCGCCGGTAACTGATGCTCAGCGAGGGCCCGAGATCGGCCCGACGCCGCGGCAGCAGCACCTGGGGAGCGATGTCGGCGCTGTCGGCGAAGGTCTCGGGTGACAGCCGCAGCAGCAGGTTGGCGTCAGGAGCGATGCTGCGCCAGAGGTGCATGCGGCTCGGTTCCCCGGCACCCTCGAAGTTGCCGTCGGGGCCGTGGTCGGGGTGGGCCATCAGGTCGGTGATCACCTGCACGTGCACGTGGGGTGCCCAGCCACCGTTCACGGTCGGGTCGCCCACGTAGGCGACCACCTCACCGGCCTGCACCTGCTGACCCGGTTGCACGGTGGTGAGCGTGCGTCGCGACAGGTGGCCGTAGAGCACCCAGAAGGGCACGCCGTCGGGCGTGTGGTGACGGGTGATCACCGTCGGGCCGTAGTCGTACGGCATGGCGTTGTCGACCACCGTCTCGACGATGCCGGGCAGCATTGCGTGCAGCGGTGTCTCCGCCTCGATGAACAGGTCGATGCCGAGGTGCACCGACCGCGTCTCGGGTGCGTCGGTGCGGAACTGCTCGCCGTCGTAGCACGACCGATCCTCGTCGTAACGGCCGATGGCCACGATCGCGTCGGCATCGGCCATCTGCTGCTGCAGCCAACCCCACGCGCCATCCGCGTCGGTGCCGAAGGTGGTGAGAGGCGCGCCGTCGGCGAGGCTCACCACGATGCGCCCCGCGGTGCGCAACGGCGAGGCGAGGATGTCGGCCGGGCGGCACTCGGGCGAGGCCAGCCAGGCGCGCACAGCGGGTTCCCCGGGAACGGGTGCGAAGCCCGCTGCATGGCGGACGGCGAAGTGCAGGAACCCGTGCCGCATGCCTGCGAGTCGCCGCAGCAATCGCAGGGCGGGCGCCTGTGACACCAACAGGTAGTCGTTGTCAGGATGCTCGACGCTGCGGTGGCTGGAGATCGCCACGCTCATCGCGAGACGGGTGGCGACCAGGTCGACGAGCACGGCCAGTTCGGCCTCGGTGAGGGGGAACTCGGCCGTGTAGGCGGCCACCACCTGTTCGGTCGCCGCCACCACGTCGGGTGCGTCGAGCAGGGTGTACGCCAGCGCGACCGCGAGCTCGTACACCACGGGGGCGTGCACCATGTCGCCGAAGTCGATGAGGCCACTGGTCACCCCGTCGTGCACCACGACGTTGCGGTCGTTCGCGTCATGGTGCACCACTCCCGCACGCAGACCGGCCAGCGCTGGTTGCACGTGCTGCTCGTGGCGCCGGAACACGGCTTCCACCAGTGCCCGGTCGGCGGGGTCGGCGATGTCGGAGGTCCAGGGTCGCACTGCCTGGGCGTTCGAGAGGTGCCACAGGAAATCGGGGCGGTGCGCGGCGGGGTGCCCGAAGCCCTGCAGGCCCCTGCTCACCCGACCCAACAGTGAGCCGAGTGAGCGGCGCGTGCGTTCGTCGGCGGGCACCTCCGCAGCGGTGGTGCCCGGCAGGTGGGTGACCATCCGCACCAGGTGGCCCTTCCATCGCACCGTGCCGGGGGACACCACGTGTGGCACGCCCAGCGTGGGGTCGACGGTGGCGAGGTGACGCAGCGCTGCCTGCTGCATGTCGAGCACCGATGCGTCCTCTGCCGGGTGCGCCACCTTCAGCACGTACGAACCGATGTGGGCGTTCTGGTCCCGTTCGGACACCAGTGGCTGCACCGTGCCGCTGACACCGAACACGTCGAGGGCGAGTGACGCCAGTTCGTCGATGCCGAACGACGGGGGAGGCGAGTCGAACACCGATGTCATCGTCAGCCCTTGATGCGAGCGTTGGTGGGGTCGTACGGCGGCCGCAGCGAGACCGATGCGGGGTAGTGGCGGCCATTGATCTCGACAGTCCACTCGCCCTCGAGGGTGCCGGTCA